>JAYTYQ010000039.1:0-5090 GCA_043742285.1 Candidatus Altimarinota bacterium | reverse complement strand
CGAGACTCGCGAGTTTCTCTGTATAGAGTGACTCTAGTCTCTCGGTCTCTGCTCTGACGGCATCGAGGTGGGTGACGATGCTGGATTGTTCGGGGAGAGATTTTGGGAAAAAGAAAGTAAGCTCTCTCATTGTATCAGTTGAAAGATTTGCCTGACGTGTTCAGTTTGCTGTTTCATAGAGTTTATCAAGAAAAGTTCTTGATAAAAGAAAATATAAAAGATAATTCTTTAATGTTTTTGCTTCATCCACAATAATAATCTTTGCTATACGCTGATTAAGTAATAGATTATAGGTTGTTTCTGGAATCCTAACCGTATATCAATAATCTTCTTTTCCTGTAGTTCAAGTAAGTGAAATAATTAAATCATCAGCTTCTAGTAAATATCTACTATATTTTTCAGCAAAATTATCTGGATAAAAAACAGCTCTGCGGTCTAAATCAAGCTGATTTCAATATAGATTTCACATTCTTATGAGTTGCGTATTTGAGGATTCTACTACATCGGTACTTTTAAAGGCAAAACCATTTAAGAAATTGATAATATCTCCTAATCTCTTCTCTCCCCATCCCTCCCCACCTCCTGCGAACACTGACTCCAGTGTCGACTCCCACACTTCACGAGTACTCGCGAGTGCCATCTCGGTCTCACTCCTCAGTCTCTCGATCTCCGCCATCGCACTATCCAGTTGAGCAACGATATCGAGCTGGACTGAGAGAGGTGGGAGGGAGATATTGAGTTCTCGTAATAATCTATAATGACGAGCGTATCAGAGAGACTTAAGTTCTATACTTTGGAGAAAATAATAGAAGTATCTCGAATCAAGAAAAGCTTTCGGCTGTAATATTTTGACTCCATCAGCACCAAGGACGAAATCAAAATCAATATATTTGATAATCTTTGTATGATCTCCAAAGAGAATAACAGGTTTATTGACTGTGAAAACATCGGATTTATTATGCCAATATCCATTGATATCTCATACTTCCTGAGAAACAACAGGAAAATCTCCAGATTTTAGGAAATCTTTTCTTTGGATCTTTGTGGTATATGTTACTTTTTCGAGGCAATCCTCAAAAGGTTTTATTGGGTACATAGTTTTAGAAAGGTATATCTTCGATCAGTACTGCTGCTTCGATTACTTTTTTTGGAAGTATATTTATGATTTTTTCAGCTCTCTCTAAAAGTTCATCATAAGTATAAATTTTAGGCTCAACAATGTTCTTTCTGTACATATCAAAAACTTTTAATTGTTGATCATTCATATCGCTTTTTCTACCAATTATAAGCCAAGTATTTGGGAAAATAATCTTCTTTCATTGTGGAACAATTCATGAATCTCAAACTTGTTCAAGTACTCTTTTATAATTCTGGATTTGGGTTACATGTTCAAAGAATTTTGGATTCCATTTTGGATTCCCATGTCCATCTTCTCATATATTGAAAAGTTGTTCAGTTGGTAATTTTAATTCCACGAGATTCACAACAGAAGTTTCAGTAAGAATATCAAAATTATGTTCAGGTCTTCATGGTATTTGTTCTTGTATTTTTTTGAGGTCATTTAACGAATCATCAATATTGTTATATTGAACAGAATCTAGCGATAATCCAAGAATCCAGGAATTATCCTTAAGAAATTCTTCGATAAGTTTCTCATGTTGGATTTTTTTATATTTTGTAGCTAAGTCTTTAAATATATCCTTATCATCAGTTACAATTTTTCGAAACATCTCAACTTGAATTTTTCTATCAACTAGAGTCCATATATCTCTTCCTTGAATCATATCTCCTCAGCCAATAAGTTGAGTCAATAAATCTTTGCATTTTATTGGATCCGAATTATACCAATTCTTAATATATTCTGACATATCAGTATCAGAAATTGAGGCATTCGAATAGACAAGTTTTCATTTTCATAGATTTTCAAGATCCAGCACTGTCATCTCGTTGAGAAATCTTTTTAGTTCTAAAATACTTTTTTGCGAATACAGATGAATTTTTGATTTTTCTTTTATTCCATCAAACTGAGTCATCGTAATAGACTTAAATTCTGAATTATATGCCAAAGTAATTTGTGTTCTCGATCATGGTCAACTTGTCGGTCATCAGATTGTCGTAATAAATCAATCTTCAGTAGTTACAGTTGAAATAAGTCATCATGATTCTTGAGGTGTATTTACTATTGTGTTTGAATTTGCAAGTTTTGAAGTAGTCGGAAGAAATGCCATACTTACGGATATTTAAAAATTAAACCTTCCCTCCTCCCACCCTGTCAAGTGGTATTTATATTGTTGCTCTTATTTTCATATACTTTGCTCTTATCTGAGGAAAGGCTCTACTTAAAGCGGAATTCCGAGGTGACACATGTTGCTCTTATTTTCATATATCTTGCTCTAAAGAGTATAGAGAGCATTTGCATCTCTTTGTCATTTGCCATGACGCTCGATGAGTCCTATATCTATAAGTTTTGTGAGATTGTATCGGAGGGTACTATCTGGCGTACTGAGAAGTTCTCCTATTTTTGATCGTGTAAGTCAATTATGCTGACTCAGAAGTACTATGATGGCCTTTCCCGTCTCGGATAAGTTATTAAAATCTTTTTCTACTCGGAGTCTCTTTTGTTCGGATATCACTCTATTGTCTGAGAAAGTGTTATTTTTGAGTACAAGGGTAACAATTTTATTTTCATTTGTATATATTGGCTCTGTCATGAGGTACCTCTGCATCGATTCAAAGATTCTTTTTACTCACTCATTGAGCTCTCGAACATATCAGAAATCATTGAGGATTCGAGCTATTCTTGGATTTCTCGCATATCGATGCGTTTTTATGTTCTCTGGTGTGACAAAAGACGGAAGTGGTCAAGAATTCGAAATCTCTAACCTATCATCAAAGTGTTTTATAAGAGTTACATTCCCATGAAGATTATACGATCTATGCGTCAGTGCATTCACGATAGATTCTAGCCACGCTTCCTCTGGATATTCAGAAATCTTACGAAACTTTCCTTCGTGTAAATCCAGAAAATAATAATCCCTGAGTACATTCTTAAAAAATACTCGTAACAACTCGATGATTCAAGGAATAGATCAGATAAATCTTTCATCTTTTATTATATTTAATGCCGTTCCAGTCTGCATACTCGTACCATCATAGCGTATATATCGAGCTGAGGCTGAAGGTATATATTTCTCTGGATCCTCAGCAAAAAGAAGAATAGCAGAATTTCGATACAGGTATTTCCCATCTCTAAAAACCGCAAGATATCTATTGACAAGTAAGTCTCTAAAATCTCATTCATATGAAAGTTTTTTCTGATAGTATTCACAGACACTTTTACGGAGATCATTTTCATCAAAATCTGGAACTATCTCATCTTCATATTTTCGGATACTTTTATCATACTGGAGCTTCTCCACTTCTCCTCTATCGAGTTTTCGTGTCTCATCTCACACACGGAGATAGACATCTTCTGTATCTTTTCTCAGAAACAATCTCTCATAATCTGGTTCTATATGATAGATAAACACGAGTTTTTCTCCGATATATACTTCTTCTATTTTTAAGTTACAAGGTGGAGATATGAAATCGATACCTATTTGCCTAAAATTATTGAGCTTTATTGGATCAATTATTTCTCAATTCTCCAAAATTCATTCATATATTCCAAGGAATATTATACCTCATTCTGCATTCGCCATTCAGATGATACTATTAGCAAGTTTTGAAGGCGTAATTCAAAAGGATTTTCTTTCAACGTGAGTATCTTCCTTTTTCTGAATAATATCTTCAAGTCTAAGGTGTGGCTTTATAGATGATAACATATTTTTCTTGATTAAGAAATTAAACCTTCTCCCTCCATCCTCCCACTTCCCCCACCCTGTCAAGTCTATTTATTTGAATTATACACATTATCAGATATACTGTATTTACTTTTGGGATTCCCCATCGATTCCGCTCTCACGAGCGGATGATAATAACTAGAGTTTGAGCAATCGTTTGGGCTCTTTTTTTATATTTTCAAAGTCATGACTATCGATCTGTCATACCTTTCGTTGGAATCGATTTTTATGAATCATACGAATCTGATAGAGTAGAGCAGTACCTATTTCACCATGGAGATCGTATGTTGTAAACCAGCTTCCTTTTTTGTTCTGGGAGCTGAGAGGCACACAGATGCAAGTATCACCCGAGAGCTTGGTCAGGACAAGTATCGGTCGACGAAAATTCTCTCACTTTCCACAGGTTTCACTCTGTATATTGAGACCGATACTACACCACCAGATATCTCCCTCTGAGAAATATATATCTGACTCTATATTTTCGAGATTTTTCTTTTGTTCATTCCATGAGTCGAAGTCTTTTTGCATAATTATTGTATTGAGTAGATTAAGCCCTCCCGCCCATCCTCCCGATTCTCCCCACCCTGTCAACCCTATTTATTTGCAATATACACATTATCGAATATACTGTACCTACAAATGCCCTCGGGCTCCTCACTCCACTTCGGTGGAGGAAATAATATCAGATCCTCTGAAGTACATATCTCAGAGGATTTTTTTATCTTCATTCCAGAGATCGAAGTCTTTTTGGTATGGTTTTTGCATAAGATTTTCTTAAAAATTAAACCTTCCCACTTCCCCCACCCTGTCAAGGGCATTTATTTGCATTATATGATATATTTTCATATACTTTTTTCAAACGTTCCTCTTTTGCGATAAGTTCCCCTGGGTTCTTCTTCGGATAGCAAGAGAGGTCTTTTTTATTTTTGGAGTATTCACCTGAGTCTTTCCATCACTTCTCTCACTTCATCCCCTATCCGTTCCATATCTTCGATGATGGCGAGAGGACTCCGCAGTGCGACTTCATCTTTTTTATGAGAATTCTTCACACTGAGATCATAGGTCGTAGTGTCTATATTCGCTATATCGAGAGTCCATGAGTTCGGAGAGTCGGCTTGTGTCCGCTGGAGTGCGACGAAGTCAGCGAGGTCTCGCTCGGAGAGAGGATTGGTCTTGCCGAGATTGCGATCGAGATTGAGTGAGTAGTACCATATCTTCTCAGTCGGTGCTCACTTCGTGAAGAAGAGG
>JAYTYQ010000038.1:0-1433 GCA_043742285.1 Candidatus Altimarinota bacterium | reverse complement strand
TGGGGAACTGCTGGGTGTAGTGCGAGTTGTCAGCCAGTGAATACTCCATCTTCCAATATTCCCTCCCTCAAGCTCAAGAAATACGCGAAAAGTATAGCAACAGGAGACTCACAGACAGTACCAGTAAGCATCGCTCGAGGTGAGACCTTCAACTACTACTATACACTCGAGAATGATGGTGCTGCAACAGCGAGTGCGAAAGATGTCGTCGTGAAGGATACTCTTCCAGACTCACTCACCTTTGCTGGGAATATCGTCGTGAGAAATGCATCTGGTATTGATGTCACGAGCGACTGGATCTGTACGAAGGGAACATATAATTCTACACCTCGCATCACTCTCATTTGTACCAAGAAGACTGATATGCCAGCGAACTCAGGTCTCTATACTTTCACGATTCCAGTGACTCTCTCTTTGACGGCACCGATCGGAATCTCGATGCAGAATATTGCCTACGTCTGTGCGTCGAATGCTACGAACAATCCGAAATGACCAAATGGTGAGATCATCTGTGGCAACCCGAACCCACCTCCACCTCCACCGATCGATCAGTGTGATCCACTCAATCCAAATGCCCAGAAAGATCCTGCCTGTATCCATATTTCTCCATCGATGCCAGTCCTCGGATTCGACCTCACTGTGAAGAAATACGTCAAGAGTGATGATATCTTCTCACTCGTAGCACCTACTGAAGATTTCAACTACAATATCATCGTGACCAATGAATGATCTGGATCATCGATAGGGACAACGACGGTTCGAGATATCCTCCCAACCCCCGTTCTCCTCCAGCCAGGGAAGATGCCTTCAGGAAATGGTTGGGACTGTAGAGCTTCCGCAGGAGCCAATATCATCTGTACGACGACCGATATCGTACAGGCACACCAAGTCTACAATACAATCACAGTTCCAGCACGAGTCACCAATCTCACATTTCGTCCTGAATCCTATGTGAACGTGGCATATGTCTCCAATCCATTCGAGATAGTAGGCAAGCGTTGTCGAACAGATGGTGCGACTCCGAATCCTGCACTCGGTGGTACCAATGGTCAGACTCCAGGTGCGGTCTGTGATGAAGATCTGAGAAATGCTGATTCTGCGACGATCAATACAGCGAGTCCTACTGGATTCGATCTCGGACTCACGAAGTTCGTCAACGGCAATGATGATTCTTCCCGTGCAAATGCGGATGGATCGATCAATTATACATTTCTCGTTCACAATTTCGGTGCCCTCGCTTCCATAGGACGGACAACGGTTCGAGATACTGATTTCCCTACGGGGATCACGGTTCTCACGGTTGCGAGTCAGAATGGCTGGACCTGTACGAATACTGGGAATACGGTTGGAAATACCCTCGCACAGAATGGCTTCGAGTGTTTTCGTGAAGATGTCCTCTCTGCGAATGCGGACTATCCCGTGATCACCGTTGT
>JAYTYQ010000037.1:0-4713 GCA_043742285.1 Candidatus Altimarinota bacterium | reverse complement strand
GACCATCATCTGAGATATCGTCATTGAGATAGTCATACTGGAATCTCTCCGCACTCACGCACGTCTTGGTCGCCTTCATCACATCGATATCCGCCTGATCGAGTGTGGACATGTAGATATTACGAGGGTTCGAGTGCTTCACTTCGAGATTCCCGACCCCACAGCACATATCCCAGACGATATATTCTTTTTGCCAGTTTTCCCCGAGTGTTGCTCTCAGGGTGTCATATGCCTTATCCACGACATGAAGGGGGGTATAGTACGCTCACTTGAAACTCCGCTCATCGAGTGGGATGAGAGAGTCACGACGTTCGAGGAGATAGTCTCGATATTCTGCCCTCGGTGGCTTGTGATATATCTGCCAGAACTGACGATATCATTCCTTGTTCCCGAGCTCATATATATGCCCACTGAGTGAGAATACGGGAGATCCATTCTTGTAGAGGAGCTCTGCGGGGAGATCGAGGTGGGTCGAGCTCGTCCCATCGTGCATGATATCCGCGAAGAAGAGGAGAGCATAGTCTTCTACCGTCACTCCAGTGATCTCTTTGCCGATTTTTTCTATCCATTTATCGAATACTTGTTTCAGGTTATCAGGCGTGATCTGAGTACGAATGATATCTCATTTTTTGATCGCGTTTTTCACTGTTTCGATGAATTCCTCTTCATTGTGTTCGATATTGTATGAGACAAAATGGGTCCCGATATAGGCTGATACAGCATCGAGTGCTTCTTGGGTATAGCCACTTGCGGATTTGCCCCACTTGATAGTCTTCTTCTCGAGAAATTGGAGGACATCTATTGTCTTCATGATAGCAGCCTTGCGAGTATCGATGACACAGAGAAATGGTGGAATCTCGAGTCCAGCATTGATTCACTCTTGTACATAGTGTAGGAGTTGCGTGAACATCTCATATGTCGAAGTCCTGTACCCGTCTTTTGCCTCGAACCAGATCTCATCTGTCTGGATATCTACTCGTCCTTTTTGAGTCTTTTTGAGACCGAGCGCTTTGATATAGATATCTTTCACATCTTCTTCGCTGGTGGATTTTTGGAGTTTTTCGTAGAGAGATGTCATAGGAGATTATGCTCAGAACTTAAACAACATCACATCGCCATCCTGAACTATATATTCCTTCCCTTCCATACGGACTCTCCCCTTCTCTCTTGCGCCACTCCATCCTCAGAACTCTACCAGATCATGCCAATTCACGGTTTCTGCCTTGATGAATTTCTTCTGGAAGTCCGTGTGGATCACTCATGCGGATTCTGGAGCTGTCCATCATTTCTTGATCGTCCAGGCCCTCACCTCCATCTCACCTGCCGTGAAGTAGTACTGGAGTCCGAGGAGATTATAACAGGTGCGAATAATCGTATCCATCGGATTCCAGTTGATCCCCATTTCTGTGAGAAATTCTCGCTTCTCTTCATCTGAGAATTCGAGCATATCCATCTCGATCTTGGCACTGACAGGAAGGACGGGGATCTGAGGATCTGTGATGCCGATAGTCTGTCGAAGCACCTGTTCTGTTTCTGGAGAAATCCCCCCAACCCCCTTTATCAAGGGAGAGTTTTCTTCAACATTCACGGCATAGATGAATGGCTTGTTCGTGAGGAGGTGGAGATCTTCGATTGAGGACTTCTCCTCACTCGTCATCCCCATGAGAGAGGCAATCTGTCCTGATTCCAGATGAGACTTTAGACGAGTATATACTTCTTCTCTGGACTTGGCTTCTTTGTCACCTGCTCTCACTTTTTTCATATTTTCTCCGATTCTCCTATCGAGGGTCTCGAGGTCAGCGAATATGAGCTCGAGATTGATGATCTCGATATCACGCTTGGGATCGACAGACCCACTCACATGGTGAACATTCGAATCATCGAAGGCTCGGACAACCTGGAGGATCGCATCGACATTGCGAATATGAGAGAGGAACTTGTTCCCGAGTCATTCTCACTTGGACGCTCACTCGACGAGTCCTGCGATATCGACGAATTCGATGTTTGCTGGTATGATCTTGGCACCATTGACCACGACACGGATCTGCTCGAGACGTTCATCATTCACATTCACTATTCCAGTATTTGGTTCGATGGTACAGAATGGGAAGTTCGCAGCCTCAGCCGCATAGGACTGGGTGAGCGCATTGAAGAGGGTGGATTTACCGACATTTGGGAGACCAACGATTCAGACTTGCATGAGAAGAATTGAGAGATTATTAGAAATGAACTTGTTCTGCAGGAATACGGCTTTTCTTTGGTGGAGTATAGTGAGTGGAGATCTTATAGGCTCAGAAGATTGCGATGATGATGATCGATGCGAGATAGATCTTCAGAACTGTTGGTAGATATTTCGAGTATTCCTTGAAGTTCCCGATATCTCTCACGACAATCGCGATGAAAGCGAAGATCACAATGATGATGATCATATAGATTCACAGGAATATCAGATTCATAGTGGAAAAATAAGTCTTATTTATGCAGAGCCTAATGATTTTCTCCAAAAAATCAAGATACTCTTTGTGGAATGGACATAGAGATCCTTTCTCCTTTCTTTCTATACGGCGTCAATCCTTTTCTCAATACATGCAGATGCTTTGTATCATGCTCGGATGAAGTCCTCATACTTCAAAAAATCGAGATAATCCAGATGATCGAACTCTGACATGATATAGAGAACGTGTTCTCGTGATGCGACGGATCGAGCCTCGTTCTGATGAGACACAATGTCGATCACTTTCTGTGTATAGGAATAGGCATTTCCGATAATCGTCTTTTGCCAATCAATCCCGAATACACGGCGCTTGTACCGAATGGGACGCTTCAGGTCTCGAAGTGCTGATGAAGCAATGACAAATCCAGGTGGCAGATGTTCTATGGGGAGATTGTTTGTCAGAATTCCATCGACAAGCTCATGATCTCAGAGTGATTTTGGCATGAATACTCATGGAATTGATATCGAAGCACGAACTGCCTGAGACAGTCTCCCTTCTCGCAAAACCACATTCTCCCCTGTATTGATATCGGTTGCAATCACCGTGAGCGGGATTTTGGTATCAGCGAATGTTTTTCACTCGAAGAGCTCATCGAGATATTTTTCGATCTTCTTTCACTTGAGTAGTCACTTCGTCATATCTGGATCGATGAGCTTGATCCACGATATTTCAGCAATGATCGTTCGCATATCATCGGAGGTCTTGCCAAGTGCGAGGAGCGTTCCGACGATCGCACCCATACTCGTTCCTGCAATGGCTATTGGTGACATATGGAGCTCTTCGAGACGCTTGATGACGCCGATATGTGCGAGTCCACGAGCGGCTCATCCACCGAGTGCGAGTGAGAACATAATACTACAGATATAAAAAATAAGAAATATAGTTAACAGACTCAGTTACTTTATAGAAAAATATTCATTTCACAATGGATTTTTAGGAATTACTATACTTAAAAATAAAAAATAGTCTTTAGAAGAAGGAGAGATTCATTAGAATCAGGAAGCTTAAATAACTTTTTTATTATGTCCGTCCCATCATCAGAGTGAGGTGAACCTCATATAGATGCGAAACTCCTTATGGAAGAAGCTCAGATACAAGGCGCATATATGCTTGCTTGTCAGGAGTTGTACAGAGAATGAATAGCAAGAAATATCTTAAACGAAACAAAGAATATTCCAGGAGCTATTCCCATGTCATCTATTGATCTGTCTCAGTCTCGATTTTTAAAAGTAAAATCTCTCGTCCAAGACCAACGAGGGCGAATCTTTGCTTGTATGTGAGGATTTTTCGTATGATGAGATGTATCCCTCCTTTCTCGATCTCAAGAACGCTATGATCAATGGCTCGATCCCGATGCAGTATTGACTTCCAAAATATTAGAAGTAGCTCAAGCTTCTGTCAAGAGCGGAAATATTGTTCAACGTTTCACATGAACTATTCTTTGACGGATTCGGTGAACTCACGATGATGCAGATTGAGTCTTGAAAATGAGTATTGTCAATGCGGAGATACAAAAAAGAATACATGTGGCTCACATGTTATTTCGAGGAAATATGATTCGGAAAAAGATGAGCTATGATGAAGCAGTGGGGATATCTGCCAATACTCTTGGAGACATGATAGAAGAAATAAGAAGTTCACTTGTTGCTAGCGGTGTCCAATTGCCTTCCTTCGAAAAACTTGCATGAGATACTGTTGCTTGTCTCATAGCGAGAGTCAATGTGGATATGTATCTCCTGACTATGGAATCAGAATTGACAACTTTCCAGGCTTTACTTGATACAAATCATAGTATGGGATCTTTTAATCCTACCTTCCCCCAAATATAGCCCCGAGTAATCCTCTTGCAACTTGTACACCGATCGTTCCTCATGTGCTTCTACCGAGTGACTTTTTGAGAGATCGACCGAGTGCAGCAGCGAGTGTACCACCTACATTTTTTGCGATCTTGCCTCCGACTCCATCCATGATCGATGGAGTGTTTTGTCCTGCCGTTTCTGATAATTTCTGATTGATCTTCGTTGTGAGGATTTCATTGGCACTCTCAGGATCGAGAGAGATATGGTATCAGTTCACGATGGAGTGATTTCGAAAGGAGTACATCCAATCGATAAATTCCTTTGAATTCTTTCGCAAAATCCCTATACTCAACTGTATTATCCATAACTTCCCTTTCCTATGTCCAAGAAACAAAAAACTCCAAAAATCAATAAGCCTA
>JAYTYQ010000036.1:0-5535 GCA_043742285.1 Candidatus Altimarinota bacterium | reverse complement strand
GCGAAAAAACTCCATGCACATTCTGAGAGTGAGATCGTCTTCACCTACAATGCGACCTATGCCTTCAATCTTCTTGCTCGATGACTCGTGAAGTCAGCTTTTCTCAAGAAATGAGACATAGTTCTCCTTTCGAAAGGAGAACATCATGCGAATATTGTTCCATGGCAGATCATTGCTGAAGAATATGGGATCCTTATCGATTGGGTAGAGCTCCATGAAGATGGAACTCTTGATTATGATTCTCTCAGGAAGAAACTCCCTCATGTGAAGGTTCTCTCTATCACAGGCGCATCGAATGTGACGGGAGAGATTCTCCATCTTGAACGAGTGCAGGGAATATTGGATACACTTCTGGAAAAACCCCTCTTCATCGTCGATGGCTCACAGAGATTTCCCCATATGGAGACTGATGTAGTGAAATATGGTATAGATTTCTTCGTCGCCACAGGACACAAGGTCATGTCTGATACGGGTATCGGATTTTTCTATGGTCGCAAGGAACTCTTGAAAGTGATGAATCCATCCTTCTGTGGAGGAGGCGCTATTAACTCAGTCACTATAGAAGGATATGAACCCGCAGGACTCCCCTATCGTCATGAACCGGGAACTCCTCATATTGCTGGTGCCGTTTCTCTTCTTGCAGCCCTTGAATATATTGACTCGGTCGGAGGATTTGAAACGATAGAAAAATACGAGAAGGAGCTCATAGAATATGCGCTCGAGCAATTCGCTACGCTTCCTTCTTCTATCCGATTACTTGGCTCGAAAAATCCCGAAAATCGTCTCGGAGTATTTTCATTTGTCTTTGACTCGTATCATCCAAGTGATATCGCGGAAGTCCTCGCCGATGCGGGTATCTGTGTCCGTTCGGGGCATCATTGTACTGAGCCATTGCATCTCGCTCTCGGTATCTCTGCATCTCTGCGTGCGAGTCTCTATATGTATAATACGAAAGAGGATGTGGATAAGTTGGTTGAGCAATTGGGAAAGTTATAAAATATCTTGCATATAAAATATAAAAATTACAATACAAAAATTCCACCTTGTTGCGTATGATCATTTCTCCACAAAAATTTGTAAATTCCTGTTGACTCGCCTGTATCTCATACATTGTTGGTATTCCTGAAGAACAATTGCTTCAAGAGAATCCTGATATTTTGACAGTTGAAAAACTGAATTTCATCTGACTGTACACTTCTGAAATCTGTATATTGTTGCAAAAATATTGATATGAATATATGTGGTGAGAATATAGTATGGATTTTTATGATAGACTCAATCTGGAAGGCACAATAGTATACATAGAACAGATCGATCACTATCTCGTGCGACTCTCACTCTGATGGTGAGATCCATATAGGAATCTAAAATGAATCCCAGTATTTTGATACTGGAACGAATTGCCATACGACCCGAGCTACATTATTTTCCCACAACGATATCACTAAAATCCTCTCTCTTTCCATCCTTGAGATATTCGTGGATAGCATTTTTGATCGCGAGAAGTCCTATGAGTGATGCATTCCTTCGTCGTGGAGATATATCCATCCCGATATTTTCATGGATGAATGATTCATCGAGACCCAGTACATCTCCTATCTTCCACCCTTCGAGGATCTCGCCCGTGATCGCAGCACAGGCAGTGGCAACGATCGACATATAGCCATCGAAGGAGAAGTCCACGAGAATCCCATCCTCTATTCGCAGAAATACCTCGATCACATCTGCACAGACACGGTTGTGCTCACGGTAGTGGATCGTCGGAAGCTCCATGATATATTTGTTCACGGGATGATGAGAATACTCGATGATGAGGGCGTTGGTATCCAAAGTCATGATCAATTAACAATTAGCAATTCATAATGGACCATTCGTTAGTGACGATTATGATCGTCACTTTGTATTCCATGATGATTGTCTCAATGTGTATCATCATGACCGTCCTGCCTGTGATCATGATGACCGTCCTCCTCATCTTCCTTCTTGCACCAGATATACGCCTCATACCATGTCGCTTCGATGAATATCTCGAGCGTTGAATTCAGATGGACGATCACGATGAAGAATACGAGACTGAGGAGTCCGAAGATCGTGAGAAAGAAAAGCTTCAATCCAATCACACTGAAGAAGGCAATAATACTCGATGCTACGAATGGGAGGACGAGAAAGAAGAGTGCTACAAGTATCGTCCTGAGATAGAGCAGGATCATCGTATAGTAGAGCTGTGCCGTGATCCCGATATGACGCACTGCCATACCAGTCGAGGCTGAGAGAGCTGCGGTGATTCCCTTATTCTCAAAAATGATAAACATCTTCGTATAGGCAAAACACATATTGATAAAGAACGAAAATATCAGATATCCGAGCATAATATAGGTAATCGGTGCAAAATATTCTGTTGTGAATACTCTCAAGAGGAGAATATAGAAGGTGATGATGGCTAAGGGGCGAAATACCGCAACCACATTGTGTGCTTCGAAAAGGGGGAGAAAGTGTCGAAAACCATCGAAAAGTCATTGGAAAGTTCGGTGATATTTGGTACCATTACTTTTTCTATAGGAGTGCATCATCTCTATCAGTCATCACTCAGCTATCGGTACAATGAGCATATAGAAGATGAAAAGGCAGGCAAGTCAGATAAGCACTTCGACAAAATATGTCTTATGGACAAAGTTTGCAAGAGCCTCAAAGAACTGATCTTTCTTCTTGAATACCACTACATAAGTAAAAGTGATCTGATAGAGAAGGATGAGCAAAAGCCAGAGCATCCCAATAAGAGAAGGAATAAAATTCAATTTCTTCAGTGAGTGGAATCGGGTGATGAGTTCCCATGCCGAGAGGACGATAGATTCTTTCATTATTTTTTGAGAGTTGGTTGAAGTTGGAAGTTTGAATGTAAGAATCTCATTTTTTTAGGGGGCAATGAAAGGGTATTTGAGAGTTTCGAATGCTCTTTTTGAGGTCGAATCCTACTAAGGGATAAAGGGATTGAGAGGAATGGTATCGGGGGGTTCCGGAAATATTGGAAGTGAACCCTTCAGACACGTCCATTCAGGATTATACCCTCATCCTATTTGTGGATACTCTTTATTTGTGGACCTTTTTAGAGAGCCTTCTCTATAATCCATGAGAAAAAAGAGAGTACTCACTTTCCATCAGTCTTGATCACATAGGCGTCTTTGATACTCGCCGTATGCAAAACTCCATGCAGGGTAGAGATATCTTGGAACTTTTGTATCGAGGTGATTCACTTGAGATTTTTGTCGATATAGAGCGTATGGATGGGATTCGAGAGTGCGAGAAAGAATCATTCGGACTGCATATATTCGAGTATTTCTTTTTGGACTGATTCGGTCTCAGACTTTCCTGATGCGACTCTGAGGCTCGCGAAGAGCGTATCGAGTTTTTTACTCTGAATCTTCGCGAAATTGATCCCATTTTTGGCTTCACTCGAGAGAAATACTTGTCCCACACGAGAGAGTCGTCCATTCGCTTCGAATCCGATGAGGATGTAGTCATAGTTTTTATTTCCAGTCTCGAGCATTTTCTGAAGATTCTTGGTGGAGAGAGGAGTCAAGGAACTCTTGATGCTCAGACTCTGGAGCGCTGTACTCATATTATTGGCATATCTCTCGAGGGAGAGAGGATCATCCTTGTAGGCAATCTTCATCTCGAATGCTTCTCCCTTCGAATTATAATAATAACGTGGATCAAGAGATTTTATTTTTTCGATCGCTTTTTCGGATTGTTTTTTTCGAGCGGTTACTTTTTCTGCACTATTGAGGACTTTGAGATACTCGTGATCGACATCATTTTGTATCTTCTGCAATAATCCATGGTCCTTGGAATAGTAGATAGTGATACTATCCTTGACATCACGACGTCCATTCGTCTCGAGTTCGAGAGTATAGGTATTTTTGCCTTCTACCAGAGTAGTATTTTCGAGTGAGACCTTGTAGATGAACTTTGGATTACCCGCGCTATATTCCTTGAGTTCATAACCATTGATATAGACTTTCTCAGTAGTATTTGGAATCGTACCACTCAGAAGTATTTCTCCTCATGCAATCTCACTGAAGTATATTTTTTTGGTTGTAGGAAGAGAGAAATATGAAGCATTGCCATAGTCGATATTGGAACCCGTGAGCATCCCATTGTTCTCATTGAGAAGTGCAATACTCTCATCAGGTTTCATATATCCTTGTGACTTCATCACATCAGAGAAGTTCTTGTCGAGCTTGATATCCGCGAGTTTCGCCTTCAGGGCAAATATATTGTCTATCGATTGCTCGCTTGAATCAATCTTCCCAGAGAAACTTTCTATGATTTTCCCATACAACTGACGGCGTACTTCACTCGAGAGTCGATCTGTATTGGCAAAAAGTCCAATATACTCATACATGGTATACTTATAGCTCTCGAATCGGGGCCCCAAAATGATCTTCTCACTCTTCACGGGAGGGATAATGATGCTGAGATTATCACTACTGCGCTCGAGTGAAGTGAGATCAGGAAAGAAGAGAAAATGATACTTGTCGAGCCATCACTCTCCTCCATTTCTCTCATTGCGCTCGATCGTGATACGGTCATATCCGAATTCCTTATTACTCTCTCTCCCACTGAATGCATACGGTCCAGAAGTGATATAGCCTTCCTGACTAATGCGCCCTGTTTTAATCCGTTCGATCATATCAGATCGAATGATTGGGTAGGTGAGGAGATCGAGCATGAGCGAGTTTTTCTCTTTTGCCGAGATCTCGATCTCTCTCTCTCATCGTGAGACTACGCTGACATTCTTGAGAAATGTAGCCATCTTCTCATTCGTGGCACTATTGCGAAATGCTTGATAGGTAGCGACAACATCCTCAACCTGAATCTTGGTTCGATCTGACCAGTATTGATCTGCCTTGATGGCACACTTGATCTTCGAGAGGTCGCTAATATCACATGTACCAATGTCTCACTGATACTCACCAACAGTGGCATCATAGCGTATGAGAGGGCGGTACAGGAACTTGAGTATCAGATCATGGTATTTGTCCTTAGTATAGTCCAGTGGATTCGGAATCTTTGGAGCGTTTCCGACGACACCAATATTGATACTCCCTCAGCGAACTCACATCGAGACGCCATCTTCATATATATAGACTCAAATAAGGTGTATGACAAAAAATCAAGCGATGATAGGAGCCGAAAAGAGTATTTTTTTGCGAAGTCCGACAAAATTCAATTTCATAAAAGCGAATGAGAGATTCCTCAAAGTCCCGATTTGCACGAGACCATCGATGCTCGAGGATTCAGGGAAGGTTTATCCGATAAAGAATGCGAAAAGTGAAGCTGCTATAAAAGCCGAGATCACACCGATAGTGATCGTATGAAGGATCTTCTCAGGGCCTCGTCTTTCGAATTTTCCGAAGTCATTCGAATTCGGAACGATAGAGAGTCCGGATCCTTTTGCTTGGATCGTCACGAGCAGTATCACGAGAATGGCGAGTACAGAGAGAAGGGAGTTCATAGGAAAAAGTGTGAAAATCG
>JAYTYQ010000035.1:0-3978 GCA_043742285.1 Candidatus Altimarinota bacterium | reverse complement strand
TAAGGTCAGATCTTCTCGAGAAAATGATAAAAGAACATAAAAATACTCAGATTACATCAGTTTCGTCATTATACTTTTCTCTCTTTTATCCGTGAAGAGGATTCCATCGAGATGGTCGATCTCATGTTGGAGGATGCGAGCGCAGAGATTTTCGAGCTTCATGACATATTTCTTCCCTTCAGGATCGAGAAATGTCACCTTCACCCATGACCAACGTCTCACTTCTCCAGACTCACCTGGTACAGAGAGACATCATTCCTTATCCGTGCAGGTATCACTGGAGTATTCGATAATCTCAGGATTGATCATAGCAATCGTCCTGAAATTCTCATCATCGTAGTCTTGCATGAGTGATACGACAACGAGACGCTTATTCACACCTACCTGAGGAGCGGCGAGCCCAACTCCTCCATTATCAGGATTCTTGATATGGCGAACCATATCGTCCGCGAGAGATCGATATTTACGGATCTCATCAGGGCGCACCTTCTCTGAGACACTTCTGAGTATTTCGTTTTCTTCACCGGTTTCGATCGTGAGTTTTGGCATATGAGAAGGTTAGAGAGTTGGAATTTTATTTTGTCATATTGATGAGAAGTGAGAGTCAAAGTCGAGAGATTTTGCTCTGAAAATGGTATGCATCTCTGAATACACTTCTTCCTTGAATTCTATTGAAAATTCCATACTATTCAAGTACTTTCATCCGTTCACGAATCACAATTTCATATATTCTTCCCATGTTCTCTTCTTTTCGCAAGCTGATAGCACTCGATTCACCTCTTCGTATCATGTATCACTATGTTCGCGGAGTCATTGCGTATACACTCTCAGGCAATCCTGCTCGAGACATGGTTGTGATCGGTATCACCGGAACGAAGGGGAAGACGACGACTGCAAATATTGTTGCGAAATGACTCCTCGCGAGTAGCAAAAAAGTCGCTATGTTCTCCACTGTCAACATGATCATCAATGGTGATGAGCGTGAGAATACTTCGAAGATGACGACACCATCACCATTTGCCGTGTGGGACTTCATCCGCCGTGCGCGTGATGCGTGATGTGACTATCTCGTGATGGAGACGTCGAGTCATGCGCTTTATTACAATCGTGTTCATGGCCTGCGCTATGATGTCGCGGTTCTCACCAATATCAGTCAGGATCATCTCGATCTCCATAAGACGATGGAGAACTATGTGAACACGAAGCTCCTCCTCTTCAAGAACCTCTACAAATACGGAATACGCAAAAATATCAAAAAAGTCTGAGTCGTCAATATAGATTCAGAATACGCTCCTCGATTCCTCACGCGAGATATCGTCCTCGACAATATCTATACCTTCTGATTCTCTCCTTCGGCTCAGCTCAGAGGCGAGAATGTCACATTTTCGGATGCAGGAATATCTTTTGATGTCCGGATGGCATCGAACAATTTCCATATCGATTCCCAGCTTCAGTGAGAATTCAATGTGATGAATATCCTCGCGGCGACGGCAGTACTCATGTCACAGAGAGTGGATATATCTACCATACAGGAGACGATGCGAACTATTGGTGGGATCCCATGAAGACTCGAAGAAGTACCAAATCTTCGTAAGGCAAAAATCTTTGTCGACTATGCCCATACTGAGGAATCTCTCAAAAGTGTCCTCGAGACCCTCAGGAAGATCGAGGGTACCAAACGAATCATCACGCTCTTCGGGGCAACAGGAGATCGAGACAAGACCAAGCGACCCAAGATGGGACGAATCGTCGATATCCTCTCAGATGTGATCATTCTCACCGATGATGATACCTATACTGAGGATTCTCTCGCCATTATTCGTGATGTCTCGGTCGGTATTCATCGCAAGGAAGGGAAGTGCTTCTGGATCATTCCTGACCGTGAAGATGCTATTCGAACAGCACTTCTCATGCTCCATCCTGGAGATATCCTCCTCGCAGCAGGGAAGGGTGCTGAGACGGTCCAAGTCACACAGAAATGATCCATTCCATGGAATGATCGACAAGTGATCGAGCGGATTCTCATGGAGATCGAGGCACAAGTGATGGTGTAGTATTCTTATGATTGAGGATTAATGCTTCTCCATACTTGTAGCCTCCTGTATCAGGCCGCAGTGAGAGTTTGTCCTGTTTGTGGATCAGATTGTGAAATCCCGAAGGCATGGCCTACTGGTCCAAATTCTCTCTCTATCGCGATACATCAGTGATATTCTCATCTGGACTCTATCCCTTCCTGACCCATGGCCAGTAGAAGCATTCCTTCTCTCTCAGGGTCTATCTTACCGTTCGCCATGATTCGCCGAACCAAATAATTGTGTACACGAACGAGGGTCTCCGCCCCCCATGTCTTTATGAGTCTACGTTTTGCAGTATGGTCCGGTGCCTCTACAAGCCATTGTAGCAATTTTGAAAGATGTGGGGGGGGGGGTACTAGTTGATGAGTGCATGATATATTCAATTCATTAGGAATAAAAATCTCTCCCAATTTTTACTGAAGGAGAGGCGCATGTATTCTTTGAGGGATCTCGAGACTACACAGATCTTCCCTTCAGTGATTCCTGAAAGAAGAAGAAATAACAGAATGTGGACATAAAAATTATTTGTATATTTGCAAATATATGTTATATATATATTGTTTATTGAAAGCTTGTCAAAACTTTTTATAGACTTTTTCCACTTTTTCTCTGTAGAATGGGCTGAATGGATATCTTCTCCTGAGCATCTCATAGTTGATTCGAGTTTTTATGGTGCATAGATGATTCATTTCCAGTTTTCTCGAAGTATTCGCTATAGATGATACGAGCCACTCATGCTATAGGGACCGCAAGCATGATGCCGAGCATCCCTCAAAGTAAAGCTCCACAGAGCATGACGATGAATACGAGAAAAGGGGAGAGATCCAGAGCCTTGCTCATGACTTTCGGTACCAAGAAATTGTTCTCGAAGAACTGTATCGAACCATAGAGTCCGATGATGACGATGGCCGCCTTCCAGCTAATCCCAAGACCAATAATAAATGCTGGGATAAATGATATAAGGGGTCAAATATAAGGGATAAATTCCATAATACCACCGATGAGCGCAAGGGTAAGTGTTTTCCCCGTACTAAATCAGAATATCCACTCAGCCAGTGTGAGCCCGATATAAGTTGTGACGAATATGCTAAATCCCAGAATCAGAGTTGCTCGTATCCAGGAATTACAGACCTTCTGGACTGAATAGTAATGATTCGCAAGATACGCATCAATCTTTGGTGGGGTGATACTGAGTATGAATTCTCCTATTTGCCTCCTCTCGAGTACCATCAGAAACGTCATCACTCCGATGAGCAGCCAATTAGCGACTACCCCACCAACGGCACTTACTATGGAGATACTGCCACTCGTGAGTGATGATATCTGGTTTGTCAGAACCGTCTGGATACTTCAGGCATTCTGCTTGATAATGTCGAGAGTATGACCGATATTTTTCTCTCAGAATATGAAGAGCACGAGTTTTTCGAGATATGGATGGAAGTGAAATCAGGAAATACCATGTTGCACGTATGTCTCTTGTGCTGTATTGACCCAATGGATAACGAGTGTCGCTGTATCAGTGACGTAGTCGATGACGATTGGTATGAGCGTACCGATGACAATACTTCCGAGAAGAAAAATGACCACATAAATAGTTATCACAGTAATCCAAGAATGAATGTTGTATCTTCTCTCACCATGATCGACCAGTGGGCTCATGAGGATCGTGAGAAATCCAGAAATTATCAACATCACAACAAGAGACGAGAGAGTATAGAGAATATATATTCCAGCGAGAATAAAGAGTAGGATCAGAATTTTCTTCATCCAGAGTGAGAGATCTTGTTGCATAAGGTGAGATAAGGTGTACAGATGTACCAGGTTGTGTAGGAGATTATCTCGTAAAATTCTAAAGCGTAGATGGATTATATACACACCTTATTTTCTTCCAAAAGTTTCTCTA
>JAYTYQ010000034.1:0-3565 GCA_043742285.1 Candidatus Altimarinota bacterium | reverse complement strand
GGTGCGAAGATATCTATCTCACTTCCGAGGATGACATTTGCCTCTGGGAATGATTTCTGAACATTTCGGAGCCTCTCTCACTCAGGATGAATGGGGTATCGTCACTTGCCCGAGAATACTCGATGATCTCGAGCGATCACGACGGTCATTCGATGGGCATATTTCTCAGCTTCTCTGAGATAATATTCGTGTCCAGGATGGAATATATCGAATGTACCGAAACACATCACATGGTCAAACTTCTTTTCTGGGAGTGTCATATCAGGAATTATGCTCTGATTTTTGGCTTCAGGATGAGGTGTATCGGCGAATGACATATTATCTATCAACGTCAAATAATGAAAAAAATGAGACTATGAATACAAAAGGTGAACAATTTTCGAAAAAGTTTTGACAACATCTAGTGGAAAGAGTACATTCGACAGCACAATATCTAGTATGTTTATGTGATACTCTGTCTCAATATCTCATCCAAAATTCGACCGATAGTCTACAGAATTCTATAATTTCTCCAAGTGAGAATTGGTCGAATTTTTTATTCTATTGAATCCGTGTCATTTCGAGAAACGAGAAATCCTGCCCAGATTTTGAGCAAGATACCTCCTTCGTCAGCATGACGAGATCTGAAAAATCATACCCCACTCGTCTGCTTTTCACTTTTCACTTTTAATTATTCATTTTTCATTGATTTATGCCCCTCCTGAAAATCCGTAAAAGAAATGACGAGATCGTCGATTTCGACAGAATCCGTATCGAACAAGCGATCGAAGCAGCATCTCTTGCCTGTGGTGAGCCAGACCGATCGTTCATCAGTGTGGTGACTGACTTCATCGTGAAAGATCTCGATCATGTCTATGGTGAGATATTCATCAACCGTGTCCCCTCTGTGGAGGATATCGGTGACGTCGTCGAGCGCAACCTCATGAAGTTCAACAAGTTCGAGGTCGCGAAGCAATATATCATCTATCGTGCGACTCGTCAGGAAGAGCGTGTCGAGGCACATGAGAAGCTCGTGAAGAAGTTCGAGAAAAATGGATTCAAAGTGACCAAATCGAACGGAACCAAGGAAGACTTCGACTTCGAGAAGCTCGAGAAGATGTTCAAGATGGCATCCAAAGAATATGAGGATAAGTGTCACTTCGATGAACTCATGGAAGCCTTCAAGAAAAATATCGTCGAAGATATGAAGACTTCCGATATCGCGAAGCTCCTCGTGAAGACCTGTATCGATCTTGTTACTGTCGAGAATATCGCTTGGGAACATGTGGCAGGGAGATTGGCACTCTTCGATCTCTACAAGAAGGCAGGGAAGAACCGTAGTATCTCTCAGAAAGAAATATACACCCCTGATTCTTATCTCACATTCTTCAAGGATTATGTCGCAAAAGAACTCTACTACAAGGACTTCATGCAGTACTACTCAGAAGCTGATATCCGCAAGGCAGGTGAAGTTCTCGCGAAAAAAGGCAAAAAGACTGATATGACCTATGGATATACGACCATCCTCTCTCTCGCGAAGCGCTACCTCCTGAATCCGAACAAGGTCATCCACGAACTCCCTCAGGAGATGTACATGAGCGTCGCGCTCTTTCTCGCTATCCCTGAGAAGGATACTGACCGTCTTTCATTTGCCATGAAGATCTACGAACAGTGTTCGAACCAGCATATTTCTCTTCCGACTCCGACTCTCATCAATGCTCGTACCAACTGGCATCAGCTCACGAGCTGCTTCAAGCTCAATATTGGAGATGATCTGAGATCCATCTACCATGGGATCGAGGATATCGCTCAGATCTCGAAATATGGTGGATGAGTCGGCGTCTACCTCGGGCATATACGCGCACAGGGCGCTGAGATCCGTGGGATCAAGTGAGCTGCCGGTGGAGTGAATCCTTGGGTCAAAGTGATCAATGATACTGCTGTCGCCGTGAATCAGCTCGGAGCTCGCCTCGGTGCTGTCTCCGTCACTCTCGATGTGTGGCATCGTGATATCTATGACTTTCTCGAACTCCAGACCGAGAGTGGTGATATCAGGGCCAAGGCATTTGATATATTTCCTGCGGTCTCCATGCCTGATCTCTTCATGAAGCGAGTTGATGCTGATGGTGAGTGGTCACTCTTCGACCCATACCAGATCCAGAAGAAATACGGAAAGTGTCTCGAGGATACGTTCAATGAAGAATTCGAAGAGTTCTATACCATTCTCGAAAATGATGATACGCTCGATATGAAGAAAACGATCAAGGCAAAAGATCTCTTCAAGGCATTTCTCAAGACCACGGTCGAGACGGGTATGCCATATGTCTTCTACCGTGATACGGTGAATCGCCTGAATCCCAATAAACATGCAGGAAAAATCTACTCGACCCAGCTCTGTACAGAGATCTGTCAGAATTCATCTCCAGCGAAGTTCATCGAAGAAGTCATCGAAGATGGGAAGATCGTCATCCGATACGAAGCAGGGGAAACTGTCACGTGTAATCTTGCTTCCGTAAATATTGCCAATGTCCACGATGAGAAAACAATCGCTGAATGTATGGACGTCATCTGTCGCCTTCTGGATAACGTCATCACGATCACCAAGTTCCCGATCAAGGCTGCTGAACTCACAGCACTCAAGTACCGTTCTATCGGTATCGGATACCTCGGACTCGCAGAATACCTCGCGACGCACTCAATGGCATATGACTCACCTGAGGCTCGTGCGCATGTCGACTCGCTCTTCGAACTCTTCACTTACTACACCTATCGAGCTTCTGTCGATATTGCTCGGGAACGTGGTGCATATCCACTCTTTCCAGGATCAGAGCACTCGAAGGGGATCGTCCTCGGCAAGGATGCAAAAACTCTCACCAAGGAGACCATGCATACAACACTCAACTGGAAAGCTCTCCTTGATGATATGCAGAAGGTCGGTTGTAGATTCGGCTATCACTCCGCTCCCGCACCGAATACCTCGACGGCTGGGATCGTCGGTACGACAGCAGCACTATTGCCAATCTACAAAAAATACTTCGTCGAGACCAATCTCGCCTCACCGACCATTCGCATCGCACCGAAGCTCAATACTGAGAACTTCTGGTACTACAAGGAATACGTCACCATGGATATGAATGATGTGATCGATATGATCTCCGTGATCTATAAGTGGATCGACCAGTCGATCTCGTTCGAGTGGATGATCGATCCAGCAAGGGTGTCACCGAAGGAACTCTACTCCTACTACCTGAAGGCATGGAAGCAGGGAATCAAGACGGTCTACTATGTCCGCTCACTCTCGAGTGAGGTGAGTAAAGAAAACTGTGTGAGTTGTAGTGGGTAATCGCAGAAATCAGACTCTGAGAATTTTCTTGGAGTTTTTTTATTTAGATTAAAAATAATTATGACAACTGAAAATAAAACCATAGATAAAATGAAAAAGGATGACTTGATAAGCCTCATAAAAGAAACAATAGAGAATATTGATATGTACAGATGTACCAGGTTGTGTAGGAGATTATCTCGTAAAATTCTAAAGCGTAGATGGATTATATACACACCTTATTTTCTTCCAAAAGTTTCTCTA
>JAYTYQ010000033.1:0-1576 GCA_043742285.1 Candidatus Altimarinota bacterium | reverse complement strand
TAGAGAAACTTTTGGAAGAAAATAAGGTGTGTATATAATCCATCTACGCTTTAGAATTTTACGAGATAATCTCCTACACAACCTGGTACATCTGTACATCGTATATCTCGTTACCATAATACGGATCGCGTAAAGAAAATGTGAGATTCCTTTTGGGATGATGCACCAGAACAAGCACAAGATTATGATCCAAATAGTTCATTTTTCCCACAATTCGAATGACTACAAGATCAGATCCCGATGGCATATACTCTGAGCTTCCCGCATCTGGGAAACAATGAGAACTGTCAATTTGCAGATGCAGTATTCTCGGCCAAGAATGTATATCTGAGTTTTGTGATATGATTCGGTGCTGAGAATATACTCTATAGTGCCTTCTGTTATGCCAATATATCGAATGTCATGAACTCTTTCTTGGTCACGAAAGAATGTTCAGAAATAGTAAATTCACACCATGTTACGCAATCATACAAGATATTTTATAGCAAGAATATCTATGGATCTTCTGATATCTGGTTCTCTACGAATCTTATCTGATGCCGCGAATGTATAGGATGTGATAACCTCGAAAATGCCTCATATTGTATCAATAACAAGCATTACAAAAAAGAGGAATATGTTCAGAAGAAAAAAGAAATACTCAAAGATAAGAAATCTTTTGATCATATCTGGAAACATATAGGAAAGAATGCTATCACAAATTTTGCTTCCACGAACGTAGATGGTATTGGAATAGTGAAATCTTCAAATATTCGCAATGGATTATGGATCAATAATATGCATACTGGTCGAAATATTGGGATTTGAAGTGGTGATAATGGCTCTCAGAACCTGTATGATTGCATTGATGTTGGTGCCAATGGAAATGACTTTTATGGTGTTATTGCCGCCTGATGATCCCATGCTCTCCATCTCTACAGTTCCCAGCAGATAGATAATTCATCACATATCTATCACTCGATGTTCATGTGAAGCTGTCACCACTGCTTCGGTTGTATCTGATTGAAGAATAAATCCTACTATATCCTCAATAAACAATACTCGAAAGAAGAGTGGGAAGAGAAAGTGTGTGAGATATTTGCATCGATGGAGGCGGATGGAACACTTGGTGAGTTCTTTCCTGCAAGTATGAATCCCTTCTATTTCAATGATACCCTCGCCTATATCATCGATGAGAGCTTCACGAAGGAAGAAGTAGAGGCAGAAGGGTATCTCTGGAGAGATGAACCGATACGAGCAGATATACCAGAAGGAGTAAGAATCGTGAAAAATACCGAACTCGATCAATTCCAGGGATTTCGAGAGACCCCCTGTGCAAAGGGGGAAGTCACGGAGTGACAGGGAGATTTTGTTTCGGAGACATCAAGGCAGAATCCTCAATCTCCTCGTTCCTCCTCGCCAGCTCCCTACCACGGCGAGTCTTTGACTTTGCAACAGGAGCTCATTTGGTATATAGATCCAGAAGTGATGAATGTTGTCATCTCTGATGAGAAGTGAAATTATTACCGTATTGTTCAGATGGAGTACGATTTTCTTATGAAATATGCTCTCCCTCTTCCCCGAAGACACTGGCTCG
>JAYTYQ010000032.1:0-3567 GCA_043742285.1 Candidatus Altimarinota bacterium | reverse complement strand
TCACTATTTTTCTCATTCATCGCGAGCTGGAGCACAACAGCATCATGACAATTCGTACGAAATGTCTCATCCGTGAGACTCTCGCAGAGTGCTGGATTTTTCTCATTGAGTGCCGTATTGTAGATATTGGTATTATTGGTACGCATGAGAGAAGTCTGACACTCGTTAGCAATATCAGGCGAGAGACTGCTACAGAACTTTTGCGAGAGAGTATTTTTCTCGAGTGCGAGAGCAAGACTCTTAGTATCGACTTCTTTCTCACAATAATTTCGTAGATTATTCTTGGTGATGTGCAAGCACACTGACTTTTCGAGAGTATCTTGAGCCTTGGCGGAATAGATATTATCCTGACAATCATGCCTATTATCATCATTCGAGAGTTGCATACACTGTTGGGAATCTTTTGCGATCAGTGCCTCTTGTGCATGGACCATATCACGACATTCGGTTTTTCTCTTCGCATCATGTATGTGTTCGCAGAGAGTGATGGTATTTCTCTCTATAGCTCTACTCAGACTCAGAGAGTCTTCTTGGGCGATCTCTCTCGTATGCGCGATGGATTCGGCATAGGTTTCAGGAACATTGGCTACAGGAGAGCTATACCACTTCATCGAGAATGGGAGAGTCTCGGAAGAGGAAAATATGATAAATATCCCTATACTGACAACGAATAGAGATCCGATCACAATGAGAACAAGTTTCCGCATAAGAAAAATAGGATAACGCATATGCAATATCGTATCACAAGAAATAGAGAAAAGCAAAAATCGAGATTAACTGCGAATACACCGGATATTCGCCATCTCTGTCACTTCCCCTCAGACGAGTTCGAGACCCGCATCGTCATACTGCCAGGTCAACTTCTCATAGCTGTATACACCATTCGTTCCATCCATTCTTCGTCCAGAATACGATTCCCCGAGATGCATGACAATATTGCGAAGTCCATAGATATCTTCCTTCGTTGAAGTCCAATAGGCACCAGTGACTTGAGTTCGCGCTTCTACCATGATATCTCCATCAGAGTCGCGATAGGTTCTATATCCACCATTTTCAGGGAGAGCGATGAGTCTGGCAAGAGAAATATTATTGAGCTCTGAGTAGTATATCGCGGTCTCGAAATCTCCTCGTGTCGGGAGTTTGTAGCCTTTTGCACAAGGTCCAACAGTCCATCACCAATCCTGTTTTCTATTTTTTCCCTGAAAAGAGAGTCGTTGGTCCATCCCATTGTAGGCTATGAATGATGGGGATTTGTCGCCTGCGAAGAACCATCCTGATTTCGCGGATGAACCCTTGGATTGAGCTGTGGCATTGCAACTTGCCCAGACCTGACCACCGATGAGGATATCCGATTGATCACATCCTGGATAGGCAAAAGTCTGAGATAGGGGAATGAAGGATATGAGTACCAATGGGAGCAAGAGAAGTGTTCTCATAGAAATAGAAAAATAAGAAATAAGTAGCAAAAAAGAACATGAACTTATACTATAATAGTAATTATTATATTTTGTCAAGTAAAGTGTCATTGAATTTTACATTCCCATAATTCCAATCTGATGAGAATCC
This sequence comes from Candidatus Altimarinota bacterium, assembly GCA_043742285.1. Classification (GTDB taxonomy): domain Bacteria; phylum Patescibacteriota; class Gracilibacteria; order BD1-5; family UBA2023; genus STC-74. Next base: position 2,001 of record JAYTYQ010000032.1, on the reverse strand, counting down.
AAACTTTCCTTTGCCATCAGCCCTGGCGGATGACAAAAATGGATACTGTGGAACGGGAATTAGCGTCATCTGGTAGTATTCTCTCCTCCTGCAGCGGCTTCGAGCTTCGCCGTCTGATCTGCGATCGCGAGCGCATCGATAATATCGCGAAGTTGTCCAGTCATGATGACGGGGAGATTCGAGAAGTTCTGATTGATGCGATGATCCGTGATACGATCTTGAGGGAAGTTGTAGGTACGGATCTTCTCACTGCGATCGCCCGTTCCGACTTGTGCAAGTCGATAGGCTCATTCTGCTTGAGATTTTTTCTCTTCCTCTTGTGCATACAGACGAGCCTTCAGGACGGATATGGCCTTCACCTTATTCTGCAGTTGTGATCGCTCATCCTGACACTCGACGGCAAGACCAGATGGAAGATGAACGACACGAATCGCGGAATTCGTCTTATTCACATGCTGTCCTCCGGCACCACTTGCTCGGCAACTCATGATATCGAGGTCTTCTTCACGAATCACGATATCGACATCTTCGGCTTCTGGCATGACGGCAACAGTGGTAGTAGAGGTGTGGACACGACCGTTTTTCTCGGTTGCAGGAATTCGTTGCACACGGTGTACTCCTGACTCGAACTTGAATCGAGAGTACGCTCAGACTCCGTCGATTTTGAATATGACTTCCTTGTATCCACCAGCATCATTCCAAGCTTCACTCATGACCTCGAGTGTATATCATTCTGCTCGAGCGAAGTTCTTGTACGCTTCTGCGAGCTCAAGTGCAAAAAGTCCTGCCTCATCACCGCCGACTCCAGCTCGAACTTCGAGAATGATATTTTTCTCATCATTGGGATCCGTTGGGAGAAGGGTGATCTTGAGTGCTTCTTCCAGAACTGGGATCCGTTTCTCGGCTTCAGCAATTTCGGACTTCATGAGCTCGAGCATATCACTGTCTTTCTCATTCGTGACGAGCATCTTGGCTTCTTCATAGTTGGCATAGACGAGCTTGTATTCCTTGTAGAGTTCGACGGTTTTCTCGAGGGATTTCTTCTTCTGATTGGTGGACTTCAGTCGCTTAAGGTCACTATAAATACTCGGATCGGTCAGTTCCTTCTCGAGCGTTTCGTATTCCGTGATGATGTTGTCGAGTTCGAATTTCATATGGTGATGGTTGAATTTTAGGACTTAGATTGTAGTTTCAGATGATAGAACCATCTCAGATCAAAGCTCTCAGCTCAATACCGCAATAGTATATAGAAAAATGGGAAAAGTCGAGTGTAAAAATTGTGTTCAACTTAGAAATTCTCCCTTTGACTTCAAGATGATTTTTTATAGTATCTCACTCGAAGAATACGCCCAGATGGTGGAATTGGTAGATGTGCGGTTCGAAACAATTCTGCATAGCAGAAGAGAATTCGAGAGCCATACCCCAGAGAACGAGACTTGCGTGAGCAAGACGACATTCGAAAGGGGTACACGGATGAGGTATAGAATCGGAGAATACGCCCAGATGGTGGAATTGGTAGACACGGAGGTCTCAAAATCCTCTGCTTCACGGCTTGCGGGTTCGATTCCCGCTCTGGGCACCATAGAGAGAAGAATCAATAATTGATACCTCATAATTGAGAACTTATAGACGCATGCCTCCACGAAAAACTCCAGCATCAAAAATTGTCACGACTGGTTCTTTGGTCAAGAAAAACACCTGAGTCTGGCAGGACTATATCAATCCAGCACTCGATGATATCGATGCCATTATCGAGAAGTATGGATTCCATGAGCTCGACAAAGAAGCTATTCTCGAGGAGAATCAGTATGCTCGTATTGATACCTATGATGAGTATCTCTTTCTCGTTCTGCATTTTCCAAAGTATGAACCGAGTACAGAACGCTATATCAACAATGAACTCAATATATTTATCTCGAAGGATTACCTCATCACGTTCCGTTATTATCAGTCGACTACGATGAAACGCATCTATACCAAATATGAGACCCGTATGCAGAG
>JAYTYQ010000031.1:0-3633 GCA_043742285.1 Candidatus Altimarinota bacterium | reverse complement strand
ATGTGGATGATACTTACCGAGAACATCTCAGACCACTCGAGCAGACTTTCGATATTTTCCTGTGGCACGGACTCAACCATCATACATAGCATAGAGGACGCGACGATGCACGGGCTTCAATCCATCTCGTATATCTGGAAGGGCTCTTGAGACGATGACCGACATTGCATAGTCGAGATAGCACGTTTCCATCTCTTCGACGATATTTCGATCCTCATCGCCTGCATAGGTCATTCATTGAGGTTTATGTTTTTCTGGAATAATCGGAAGATCGAGAGTATCTTCAGAATTCTCTATCAAATCAACATTTTCTGGAATATCTGACATAGTATTGGATGATTAGTTGCTAATTTTTAACGATTAAAAAATCCCCATCAGTATAGAGAAAAGTGGGGAGAAAGCAATCAATTTAGGTGAATATTATTGGCTTAGAGATCAGTAAAATCAGTACTAACTGATCATGATGGCACAGCTTGGTACATAGTGGTACTAGACCCTCATCAAAAAATATTATTGGCTATACTCTTCATACTCGAAAAAATACGATTCGGTGCCAAATATTCTTGTATTCATTGGAGTCACATAAATTCGACAATTTTTGGTGCTATAAAGAGTGCGATTACGATAACAATCAGTCCAATAACTGAATACCGAATACTGTTGATAGCGGGTTTTACCTTCTCATCTTTGCCTCATGAGAGGATGAGCATAACGCCTCCCCAGACAATAAAAAGAACTGCGCAGAGAACAGCAACAAAAACGACAATGGCCACACCGGTTGTGATCATCTCACCCGCTGAATAATTATTTCCGACATCTGCAAGTCCAGTTGCATGCACTACTGGTATACCAAATTCAAAAACTGACATAGGAAAAAATTATAAATTGGTAAAATCATTGCCGAGTGGTCTATTGGGAGTCTCGAAGTTATTGTGACCTGACCCTTCCAAATTTGATGAACCAAAAATACGAGCAGTCACTTCACGAATGGTGCTAAAAATACTATTCGGCTGAAGGGAATCTGGGAAATCCAGTCCGCCAATACGAGCGAACACAGGAGCTGCAAAGATCACAAGCATCACAACAATAATTCCTATAATAGCATGTCTGATATGATTCACTGCGGGCTTCACTTTCTCTTCATTCCCTCAGGAAGTGATAAGAAGCAGCCCTCCCCATATACTATAGCCTATTGCAATAATACCTGATGCAACGACTACGAGAGCAATTCCGTAACGCAGGAGATCATCGATGGCAAATTGATTGAATAGATTGAATGCAGGCATAAATAAAGTGATCTTCCATGTGATAGTATTAGAATCATCACAAAAGTAAAGTGTTTTTCAAAGAAAAATAAAAAAAAGCCAACTATTCGATTGGCTTGTCTTCTAGGATACGAAGATTGACTCGAGTTCCACTCTTGGAGCCAAATACTCGCAGAACAGTACGTATAGCATCGATTGTTTTGCCACCTCGACCAATAATGGAACCCATATCATTCGGGTCGACCTTGAGCGTGAGAAGTGTTCCGAGTTCATCATGCTTCTCCAATATCTCGATGGCAGAGATATTTTGTACGAGTGACTCGATGAGCATGCGAAGAAATGCTTGGGCTTCCATAAGAGGACGTATAAAGAATAAAAAACCGCCGAAGCGGTAAAATGAACTACTTTGTCTGAGAAGCAACGATCTTAGCGAGCGTTTCAGAATATTGAGCTCCATTTTTTATATATCCATTTGCCTCTTCCAGATTGAGATCAAGTGCTTTTGTATGAGGATCATATGATCCGAGAACTTTGATAAATCCATGCTTCGCACTTTCTCGATGGTCTGTGAGGACAACGCGGAATTTTGCAACATGTTTGCGACCAACTCGGGAAAGACGAATCTTCAGCATAATTGTTAATTTTTAATTATAAATTGTTCATTGAATTGTGGTGCCCAGGACGGGGCTCGAACCCGTACTCCCGAAGGAAGAGGATTTTAAGTCCTCCGTGTCTACCATTCCACCACCCGGGCGGGTTCCGCCAAAGGCGGAAGAATAGAAGGCACCTACACAAACAGAAGACACAAAGAATTTTTTTTGAGAGAATACACTTTCCATTGTGTTTGTGTGCGTGTTTCTGTCCATCTTAGAGTATCCCCTTCTTCTTCAGCGTTTTGATGGCTTTTGCTGAGAGTCTTAGTCTGAGTGTCAATCCTGTAGCAGGATCTTTGATATTTCTCCAAAAAAGATTGGGATAAAAATGCCGTTTTGTGTGGCGACAAGAGTGAGAGACATTATTTCCGACGGCAGTTTTTTTTCCGGTAAGTTGGCAAACGCGAGACATAGCTTTAGATTTTAGATGCTAGATTATAAATACGAGATACGAGATTACAGGTTTTAGATACGAGAGAGGCTATTTTCTTCTGGAATCTTTTATCTGGAATTACATGACCTTAATTTCAACTCCAACTCACGCAGGAATATGAATTGATTGGAGAAGTTCCAGAGTTTTTGGAGTAGGATCCATGACGTCGATAAGACGTTTATGACGACGAATCTCGAATTGCTCGCGTGCATTTTTATTGACGAACGTGGAACGGTTGAGCGTTACCTTCTCAATCTTGGTAGGAAGTGGCACAGGACCGACGATGATAGCGCCACTATCTTTTGCCGTCGTGACAATCTTGGATACAGCATCATCGACGAGCTTGTGTTCGAAGGCTTTTACAATGATACGTATTTTTCCGAGAGCACTTGAAGTCTTTTTAGCTGTCATGGATTTTAAGGAATGAGGGAATAAAAATGCTCATGACTCACGAGAAATTACTTTCTCATGAGCACATGAATATTTGTTTGAATTACGCAAGAACCTTCGCAACCACACCAGAACCAACGGTTCGTCCACCTTCACGGATTGCAAAGCGAAGACCCTGATCCATAGCGATAGGCGCACCAAGTTCGATCGTCATCTGGATATTGTCTCCAGGCATGACCATCTCAACACCCGCAGGAAGCTCGATAGAACCAGTCACGTCAGTTGTTCGGAAGTAGAATTGAGGCTTGTATCCCTGGAAGAATGGAGTATGGCGTCCACCTTCTTCCTTCGTGAGCACATAGACCTCTGCTTCGAACTTCGTATGAGGCTTGATAGACCCCGGCTTGGCAAGGACCTGTCCGCGCTCGACGTCAGTTCGCTCGATACCTCGGAGGAGAAGTCCAGCATTGTCACCAGCCTGCCCTTGATCGAGGGACTTATGAAACATCTCAACTCCTGTGACAGTAGTCGTGTGTGTATCACGAATGCCAAGAATTTCGATCGTGTTTCAACAAAACTGTGTTCGAGGCTGTGCAGCTCAAGTTATTGGAAGTGGCGCTTGTGCCGTAACCCTGCCTGGAGGAACAACTTCTGGTACGACTGTCACACCAGGCTGTCCATCGAGCTGCAATGCAACAGGAAGTGTCAGAGCTCTTTGCAATAGTGGACAATGGATGGAGAGTATTAACTCATGTTCACAAACCTGTAACGGCAGCTGCAGCGGAAAAACTTGTGGGGACAATGGGTGTAACCGCGGGGTGTCTTGCGGAACTTGTTCAGCATTACAAGATTGTGTCAACAATCAGTGTGTCAACAAGTGTCAAGGCCAGTC
>JAYTYQ010000030.1:0-5729 GCA_043742285.1 Candidatus Altimarinota bacterium | reverse complement strand
CTTATAACTCGTGGGGCACTTGGACTCTGAAGCTCAGATATTCACTATGATACGAGTGAATCCAATATTGCGATCCGTATCCGTATCGATGGCGAACTGGTGACGATCACAACCCTCAATAAATGAGAATATAAGCTTCTTCTCGAGCGACTCAAATATAAGAGTAATCTGAAACTCAATATTACAGAAGTACCTCAAGATGGAAAATATCGTATTGTCGATGATGAGAATCGTATCGATGTCCGTGTCTCGACGCTCCCTGTACGATATGGCGAGAATGCCGTATGTCGAATACTCGACTCTACCAAATCTATACCCTCTGTCGATGATCTCGGATTCATGTGGACGAGCAAGCGCCAGATCGAGAAATCTCTCAAAAAGAAAAATGGTACCATCCTCGTGACGGGTCCAACCGGAAGTGGTAAGACGACGACACTCTACTCCATGCTCACAACCCTCAATACACCTGAACGAAAGATCATCACTCTCGAAGATCCAATCGAATACGAACTCAATGGTGTCATCCAGAGTGAAGTCGATGAGAAGAAAAACTATACCTATGCAAGCGGACTCAAGGCACTCCTCCGCCAAGATCCAGATATCATCATGATCGGTGAGATCCGTGACCTCGAGTCAGCCACTATCGCGATGCAAGCGGCTATGACAGGACACCTCGTCCTCTCAACGCTCCATACCAAGAGTGCGGGTGAGACAATCGAACGACTCATGAATATGGGGGTCCCGAACTATATCCTCGCATCAGGTCTCGATGTTATCATCGCGCAACGCCTCGTGCGTCGTCTCTGTCCCCACTGTATCGAGTCCTATGAAGCAGATATCAGTCAAGTGGATATCATCAGGTGGATGCTCAAGGATATCGGTATCGCAGGACTCGCCGCAAAAAAAGACGCCTATACACTGCACAGATCCAAGGGATGTGAAACGTGTGGGATGACTGGATACAAGTGACGAGTCGGTATCTATGAAGTCATGAGCTTCTCTGAGGATATCCGCAAGCTCATCCGCGCTGGATCGAGCCCCCGAGAGATAATCGACACAGCTCGTAAGTGAGACCTCATGCTCATGCGGGAAGATGGGATACTGAAGGCGATGCAAGGCAAGACCAGTCTGGAAGAATTGTTTAAAGTTATTGATTAGATGAAATTCGTTAGACACGCCAGTCATCCGTATCAGAATCCTGTTGGAATAAATGGGAGAAGTATTCCATCTCTTTTCGATCCAAGATTCTGAGAGATCATGAATGCGAGAAGAAGATGGCGAGACAATCCAGTATGAGTACTCATTGATCTCATCATGATACGAATAGATAAAAAAGACTTTACACTATTGGCAAAATCTGATCCAGAACTCTTCTGGATGCATACACTCATAACATGAGTACGCGATCGTACCTGAGAGATAGTCTCATGAGAAGATCCTATTCCCCGTCAAAAACGCAAGAAAAAAGTAAGAACAATCTCACAGCAACTACCAGATAGATGAGATAAAGAAGATTGATCAAGATGATGAAGACTTCAAAGGAATCGACTCAGAGAGGAGGCTTTTCTCTATCTAGAAAAACTAGAAAATAATCCTCCACTTTCGTAGAGGATATATCTTTTTTGTGTTATTGTGCGAGGAGACGAGTCATCAACTCTCGAAATTGATTCTCATCACGGAAGATGGAGAGATCGAGTTTCGTCCCATCGAGGATGAGTGTTGGAGTCGAATTGACTCGCTTGTCATCACCCTCCTTCATGTCTCGATCGACACTCGATTTGTAGCGATCATCCTTCAGACACTGGACGAATATAGAAGTATCCATTCCACTATCTTTGGTTGCATCGACTCGATCACTATCAGAGACTGAGGCACCTTCTTTTGCCTCCTCAAGCGCAATGAGTGATTTTTTGTAGGACATATACTTCCCTTGTTCCGCACTACAGAGGGCCGCGATCGAGTCACGGTATGCATTTTTGTGTATTGATGTGAGAGGGAATTGCTTGTAGATGATGACGAGTTTTCCTGATCCTGCGAATTCTTCGAGAATCGGTAGGAGAGCATGGGAGAAGCGGATACACGCAGGACACTGGAAGTCACCAAAATATTCGATCGTGTGATTGCCACTTCCGAATTGTGGTGCGTCGATCATCTTGGCTGACTTCACTTCGCCAGAATTCGATGGAGCCGTCGCGACAGAACATGATGCAATGAGAGCTGTAGAGAGGATGAAGATGAGTATTCGAAACATATATGAAAAAGTAGGAAATAATGAAATTGGGGCGAAATTCTGAGCTGAGGAGCCTCAGGATGACGGAATACTAAACGATGACGGAATACTGAACTTTGGACTTTGAATTCACTATATTCATCTTCTCTCTTTTTCCAAATTTTTGCATTTTCTTTCGCTTTTCGATACAATAGATTCATGCTCTCAATATTTCTGCGTATTTTCTCCATCGTGATCGTCTGTATTCCTTTTTTGGCGTATGCAGAGGATGAGTGATATATCGGGAAGACACTCTGACTTGATTTCTACTCGACGATCGATGATGGGAACTATACACTCGTGAAGAGCCTCGTCAATCGTGAACTCCAGAAGACACCAACACTTGGTGAATTCTGAGCTGGATGCCCTGGAATACAGTACATAGCGACCAATCGAACGAGTACTGCGATCCTCGAATACGCGACACTCTCTCAGGCACTCAGTCAATCTCAGAAGCTCAAAGACGAAAAACGAGGTGTCACGATCGATGAATATCAATCACTCATGCTCTGTCTACAATCTCGATATTCGGGATTGGTACAGTCGAAACAGAGTGAGTCTGATACGCTCGAGAAGCTTGGTTCTATAGGCCTCTACACGGATGGCAATACTTCCAATTCAGAATATGATATCATAGCCGATATCGACAAGATCAATAGTGTTCTCTTTTCTGAAGCTTTGAAGTACAACGGTGCTGTGAACCGTACTCCTCAGTCCCTCAAGGAAGCACTCTTCATCGGACCAATACCCATATCTACTGCTCAGAAGAAAAATTGACCCATCATTGTTCCAGTAGGGGTACCCAAGAATCGCAATTCCAATGGAGCACTCATATCGAATGGATCAGATACACTCGGTTCCATCATCGGCGAGAGTTGTCGTGAGAACAATATCGGTATCCCCCTAGATTCGCTCGTAGATAGAGCCTTCGTAGATGAACTCACTCTGATCATGAGACGACCTCAGAAAGACGATTTCTTTCAGAAAGCCTCACCAATAATATGATCCTCTGAAGGCTCAAATACTGAAAAAATACTCACGAATGTAAGTGATTTCTATAATGCACAACCCAGCTGTAGTGGTCTTTTCTGTATAGATATGCGGTTCATCTCGGCTGAGAATCAGAACGTGCTCGGAAGCAGTCGAAGTCTCTCTCTCGAAAGCATCATTGATAAACACTCGGCTATCCTCGAACCCATCGCAGCGACCAATCTCGCCTGTCAACGTATGACGATGAATATGGGTGAATCTCCTCTGGACAAGCTCCAACTCATGAAAAGCCTCAAGGGATGAAAAATCATCTACATGACCAAACCCCAAGCAAAGAAAAAATTCCCATCTGACGTCACGCAAAAATCAGAAGATGAAGAATTCAAGAATATAGAACGCTGCGCTCTCGCATCCGCGGCCCTCCCGACCAATCCCAAGGAAGTCAATGGTCCACGAGTCATCGGCTATAGTCTCAATAGTGCAGTCACTACCGAGAATATCATATCCACACGAACCATAAATACCTCGCCACAGAATATTGATGCCTATGGGCTCGGTGCCTCGTGTGTCGATCTCTATATGGATGAGTGACGCAAGGCTTATTATGACTCGTTCATGTCCGATATCACTCAGATAGAAGCATTCACTCGATCGATGATGCAGGTGATGACGAATGTCGTTAATATCTGAACAAATATGGATAGCAAACCCACGTGATGCCAATAATACTCTCCTGAAAATATCGAAAATTTCCTCTATCTCCTCCCGTATGAACAAGACCCCAATCTTCATCGCAATACTCCTCCTCTCTCCACTCTCACTCTGGTGAGCAGGATCGTGTGCCATCGAACAGTCTCCTCCAGCATGAATCGTCGAATATATGAACCTTGTGAGCGAGAAGCTCTCGAAAATCGCAAGTATTACATCGAAAAAAAATCTCTGTGATTCCCAATTCAAAGATGAGAAAAAGACAGGTAACGGGATACTCACATCGGTGAATGGACTCATGGATGAAGTAGATCTCGAAGTGAAGCTCGAGAATGGGATAACCACGGACTTCATCTACAATATCCAAACCTCCTTCGACGGGACAGCCCGTGAAAGCACTACCAAACAGTGACAAGTCATCCATGGTCTCGAGACAAGCATCATCAGTGCTATGAAGTCCGCAGCCAATACCTGTAGTCTCGATATCCCTATCGCGAGCATCGATGGTAGAACGGCACGTATCCTTCTGAAAGAGATGATCATCTACAATAGAAAAGTGGAATACTATTTCAAAAATGTCGCCTGAGGGAGTATCACTCGTCCTGAATGAGTCAACGGGGATGATGCCCTGTTCGCAACAATCGCTGCTCACTACAGTCCCTGAGCAACGGCGTGATGCAAAAATGAATATGGTTTCGATGAAGTGATCGCCAAATTCCAGGGAGAGATAGAAAAAATCGGGAAATGACTCACGGATAGTCTCGAGTGATGGAAAAAGGCAATACGGATGTTCCAATGAACCGAGGGAACGCAAGCAGAACAAGATGCACTTGCACAAAAACTCCTCATGCGAGAACTCTCACGTCAATGACTCTCACAGTCAGCGCAGAGTATCATGCTCGGGAATCTCTCTTGTTTCCAGTCGAGTACCAACAAAGACTCCACCATCGAAGAGCGAATCAAGGCTCGAACAGAATGTGGTGAGGCATCGACTGAGTGAATGTGGTGAGGCATACAACAGTCATTTATAGCAGGATTCACTCAAGATTATGCTAAAAAAAATCCTACTACAGAGAAATATCTCAACAATACTCTGAAATTCGATCGAGCAAAAGTGAATGTGGAAAATATGAGCCAACTCTGGAGCACTATCGATACGACCCTCTCCAGTAGTGATGAGACGACGATCAACGCACAACTCTTCTCTGATCTCGTGAGCATGCATGTACAACTCGTGATGATGAACAAGCTCCTCAAGCAAAAAATCCCTGCCATGCAGAAAAACTGTATGAAAGAAAATCCTGGTGTGGTCGGGGCGTGCAAATAGAGAGAATTCAGAGTGTATGGGGTCCCGATAACTCATATGAATATCCTATTCTCCTGTAATTCTGTCATCCTAAATCTTCCTGTCATCCTGAACTTGTTTCAGGATCTTCTATTATTGGAAGCAGATTCCTGTATCCACAGGAATACCGAGCAAGTGAATTCACTTATTTTTTGCTATCACCTATACCCTACAGCCTATCACTTACTCTACATATCCAAAAGTATCGGACAATGATCTGAACCATATTGCTCGGTGAGATATTCTATATGACGTGTTCTCTCATGAGTCATTATGTCCGTCCAGAGTGCATCGATACGCCAACCGACATTCCGTTCTCGAGACCGGGTCACAGGATCCCACCATGAGTACATATCCGTCAATATAGGATTGCGAGATCGCCATATATCATGCCATCCCTCTTGGACTCGTCCATCG
>JAYTYQ010000029.1:0-3714 GCA_043742285.1 Candidatus Altimarinota bacterium | reverse complement strand
GAGACTGGAAGACAGTACGAGATAACCGGAAACACACTATTCTTCTTATAGCCTGTGGGTTGGTAAATCTACAAAGTACTATTTAGGAACTTGTCTATTCACTCAGAGGATGAGTATTATCCCGAGAATAGTCACGATCACAACCTTCCCCATATTCGAATCCACGGATAAGCTTGCAAGAAACAGTACTCACGGGACGAGAATCGCTGAGACAATTCATCCAACGATATTGATCACGAGTATGATCAGAAATGGTGAGAGATTCATCTTCCACTGCTGATTGAAGAGTGTCTTGAATGTTGTCTCGAGTCGATCGAGGATATTGCGTGTGTCGAATTTTTTCATTTTTTGACAGAATACAGAATAAGTGATATTGTATGCGAACAGTTAACAAATAGCAATTTCTTTCTTTCTCTAGTATGATTCACTCAAATTCTCTGGTTTCGGGTGACATGGCTATAGCACCAACAATTGGGATGACACATGGTACTTCTTTTGCTGATGCTATGAATCTATGAGCTCTTCCTGCTATCATCTCAATTGCTTTCTTTGTGTTCTATGGATATTGTCAGTATACTCTCTCGAAAAAAATGAATATAGAGTATTCTTGGATGGCATTTATTCCTGTTCTTGGCATATTCAATCTCGTTCAGATTGCTGGACTCTCATTCTGGTGGATTCTCTGACTCTTCATTCCTCTCTGGAATATCTATGTATGTATCAAAATATATCATAATATCTCCCTGAGAACTGGACATACTGGATGGTGGACCCTGGGGCTCATATTTCTCTATTGGATCATGTTCCCGATCACAGCATTCATATACAAATCGGAGTCACCTATCTCGTGAGACCCACAGGTATAAAGTGACAATACGTAAAAAGACCCTCACGGGTCTTTTTTTCTAGAGCATCGCCTCCACAAATCCCATGAAGAGTGGATGTGGATGTGTCGGACGAGATGCGAGTTCTGGATGAGCTTGCGTGGCTATCATGTAGGGATGATCCTTCAGTTCGACGATCTCCGCCAGAGTCCCATCAGGAGAAGTAGCAGAGACGATGAATCCTGCTCGTTGCATCTGTTCACGGTAGGCATTATTGAACTCGAATCGGTGACGATGGCGCTCTGAGACAGTCAATGGTTCTTGTTTTTTTTCTCATTTTTGTTTTTGAAAGAGATCCGCCACGGCGGATGATAAAAAGGTATTCCGATATACTTTCTCAGCCAATGTTCCTGAGCGGATAACACATGGGTATGCCCCCAGTCGCATATTGCCTCACTTGGTCGTGAGTCATCGCTGGTGTTCCATGATATGGATGACATTGTGTACTCATTCTGGAGCGAATTCTTCACTATTCGCATCCGTGATGCCGAGCACATTTCGAGCATATTCGATTGCCATGATCTGAGATCCGAGACATATTCCGAGATACGGGATCTTCTTCATCCTGGCGTATTGTGCGGTCATGATCATCCCCTCAATCCCACGATTGCCGAATCCTCCTGGAATACAGATTCCATCGAGTCAGTTGAGAAGTTTCGTTCATTCTTTCTCGATATCCTCGGCTTCGATGAATCGGAGTCGAACACGTTTTTTGTATGCAAAACCTGCAGCCTTGAGCCCTTCATTGAGGGAATAATACGCATCTTCGAGCCCGACATACTTACCGACCATACCGATCTTGAGCATCTCTGTAGAATTATCGATATTCGCAAGAAGCTCTTCCCACTTACTGAGGTCAGGTCGTACGACAGGAAGATGGAGCTCATTGGCGATCTTCTGTCAGAATGCTTCTCGGTTGAATGCGAGGGGGACACGGTAGATAGAGTCGAGAGTGGGCGCTGAGATGACATGGTCTTCCTTCAATCCCGTGGACCGTGCAATCTTCTCGAGCATATCGGTCGGGATATCAGTATCAGCACGCACGATGAGAAAATCGGGATTCACTCCATAGCTCATGAGTGTTCGGATTGAGTGTTGAATTGGCTTCGTCTTGAGTTCCTTGGATGCCATGAGGTAGGGAAGGAGCGCTACATGCACGAAGATCACATTCTCATGCCCGAGTTCATGTTGGAGCTGGCGTGCCGATTCGAGAATGTATTCATTCTCCATATCTCCAACCGTACCACCGATCTCGATAATAGAAATATCTGCTTGTGCTGATGTTGATCCAGTGTGGATTTTCTCTTTCACAAGGTCGGTGAGGTGTGGGACAATCTGTACGGTACCACCGAGATAGTCTCCACGACGCTCCTTCGCAATGATCTCTTCATAGAGTTTTCCACTGGTGAATGAGGAGAACTGGTTCATATTCGTATCGAGAAATCTCTCATAGTGACCGATATCGAGATCTGTCTCCGTTCCATCATCCGTCACATAGACTTCGCCATGCTGGAAGGGGCTCATCGTTCCTGGATCGACATTCAGATATCCATCGAATTTTTGACAGAATACTCGAAATCCCATGCCCTTCATGAGGGCACCGATCGATGCAGCGGCAATCCCTTTTCCGATGCCCGAGAGGACTCCACCAGTGACAAATATGAGTTTCATAGTTTTTAGTATGTTAGAAGCTAGAGGCTACAATTTTTGAGGATGAGCTCAAAAAAAGAGGTCTATAAAGCCCTCTTTCCTAGTCGAATGAACGATGTGTTTGGCACCTGTTTCATGTAGCAAGAGTATATGGAAAAATGAGAAAAAGCAAGAAGAATCCTCTCCGCAAGAGAGGATTCTATTCTCTATACTATGTCTATGAATCATTCTACTCGTCATCTTCTTCCTCAAAGTTCACCCCGCGCTCTGCACGGATCTTCTCGGTGATATTATTTGGCACATGCGCATAGTGAGCGAACTCCATGACGTAGGTAGCTCGACCTTGGCTCGATGAGCGAAGATCCGTCGAGTATCCGAACATCTCCGAGAGTGGAACGTGGGCACGGATGATCTTTGCCATCCCTCGCTCGGTCATCTCGATGATCTGTCCACGTTTACTATTGAGATTGCCGAGAACGTCACCCATATATTCTTCTGGAGTATTGACTTCCACGAGCATGATTGGCTCGAGGAGGACAGGACGAGCCTTTTTCGATGCTTGGCGGAATGCTTTGATAGCCGCCATGCGAAATGCAAGTTCATTGGAGTCGACATCATGATAGGAACCGAACGTGAGAGTCGCCTTCACATCCACAATCGGATATCCTGCGATTATCCCTCGAGTGTAGGCCATGAGAAGCCCCTTCTCGACGCCTGGGATGAACTCACGAGGGACGACTCCTCCGACGATCTTGTTCACGAATACGGTCTCGGTCTTGAGCCCTTCTGGATCAGCAGCTCGCATCTCAGGAGTGATTGGCTCGAAGGTGATGGTAACATCTCCGAATTGACCGCGACCTCCTGATTGCTTCTTATGTACTCCTCGTTCATCAATGACGGATTGATTGATCGTCTCACGGTAGGCAACCTGTGGAGCTCCGACATTCGCCTCGACCTTGAACTCGCGTTTCATGCGATCGACGAGGATCTCGAGGTGGAGTTCTCCCATTCCTGCCATGATCGTCTGACCGGTCTCGCTATTGGTTGATACTCGAAATGACGGATCTTCTTCTGCAAGCTTATTGAGCGCCATACCCATCTTTTCCTGATCGGCCTTAGTCTTTGGTTCTACCGAGATCGAGATCACAGGCTCTGGAAAGACCATACGTTCGAGAACGAT
>JAYTYQ010000028.1:0-3652 GCA_043742285.1 Candidatus Altimarinota bacterium | reverse complement strand
TGCCAGTGTGATCATGCCGAAAAAGATGATGCCATATCGATCAGTTTCTGTGAGAATTGTGGTGCAATCTATGATACTCATACCAAGATCACAAACCCCTATATCTCAAGTATCACCTATGCTCATATGAAGTCATGCACTGGTTGTGTGTTGAGATAAGAAAATGAGGGGTATATCTCAATTCTCCTCTGTTTTTCTCATGTCTTATCAATTGTATTCACATATCAAGCATGAATTATCTCGAGTAATACCATATCTGAACACAAAAAATCTCCACCCCCATGGAGATTTTTTCGAGATATTATCATTATCTATTGTGAGATAGGACTCATACCTGTCATTGTATCAGCAGATTCATGCGAGAAATCAGCTCCTCGTCGACCATGTCTCTTCATCATTCCCATACTCGGTTCTCGAGAAGATTCGAGAGCATCAAGCTTTGTCTTGGCTTCTGGATAGGCTGTGAGTATACTATCTATCTCCGATTTCTCAGCAGTTCTCAGAATATCTATCTTTGCTTTATAGGAATCACGAATCGTCTTGAGTTGATCTTGAGCTGTGATTGGAAGGGTTGCGAGAACCGCATCTATCTGACCTCTATGTCCTCCCATCTTGTCTCAATTTCCTGGACTTGGGATTTTCCCCTTGAGCTCTGGATATGCGATGATGAGTGCATCGACCTTGGTTTTCATAGTATCGAATTCTGCCTTTATTTTTGCCTGATCTCCCTTCATTGTGGTACTTCTGAGTGCTTCCATCTTGGTCTTCTCTAAATCGAAGAGTATCTTTGTAGCATTGTAGGCTGCAGGAGAGACTTCGCCCGAGAGTGTTGTCAGGAATGATTCAGAATCCTGATGTATATGACGCAGAGAGCCTATGACTGAAGTCGCTTCAGTCGAAGTTGCCGCATAAATGTTGGAAGCGAGAAGTGCGGTTCCAGTCAGTGCAAGCGTCGATAAGCCAATAATGAGTGATTTTTTCATAATGTATAAAAGTAAAAATATAAAATCATTGTATTCAGACCTGAGCCATACTCGGGAAAATCCGAGAAGTGTATACTTCCTCTTTCCGTCAGAGACTCATTTCAAGAATACGTGATGAAGTATATCATCAGGAGTTTAAGAAGGGTTGAAATATCGAACATACTTATTCTCACCTCTCATGGAAGAAGATACTCTTGAGAAAAATCTGGTTCGCACTATACTTCACATATCTCTTGTCATCACAATTCTATGTTCAATATTCCTACGACTCCATCATTCGGTATCAGATTTGCACTCGTCATATCGATTATTCTCGCAATATTGAAAGCTATCATCGGATTCACCTCAGGATCACTCGCTATCCTCGGATCTGCGCTTGATTCTTTTATGGATATGTTCGTATCAGGTATGAATGCTGTCGCACTCAGCCTCTCTGAGCGAGCTCGAACTCGTACCTATGCCTATGGACTTGGGAAAGTACAAGGATTTGCTGCACTATTCGAGGGAGTGATTGTTTTCTCATCTGGAGGATTTCTTGTATACAATGGCGTCATGAATTATCTCGGACACAAGGCTCCAGAAGTCACAACAACAGAAATCGCTACCATGATTCTTGCCATGATCGGAACTGCTCTGATCATGTGGAATTTCATCCGAATCGGGAAAATGACTGATTCCCTCTTGGTCAGATCTGATGCTCTCCATTACTCTTCCGACCTCTTCATGAATGGTGGAATTATTGTGGCGTTACTCGTATCGAAATACTTCAATCTCTGGTGGTGTGACTCAGTATTCGCCGTCGGTATCGGGCTCTGGATCATCCGAAATGCTCTCCCAATAATAGGAAGTGGGATATCGATGCTCCTTGATCATTCACTCGAGGAACAAGATGTGAAGCAGATCGAGAAAATCCTCAAGCAAGAAAAATCACTTGAAAGCTATCATTATCTCAAGACTCGAAAGTCTGGTGATGATACCTTCATAGAAGCACATATCGTATTCCGAGATAAGTCTATCTCTCTTGCACAAGCTCACTCCATCTCAGAATCCCTCGAATCCAGCATCTGTGAGACATTCGCATGAGCCCTGATCACCCTCCATCTTGATATCGATCCTGAACCAGAAGTGTATGGGGTGAAGAAGATGGAAAACTAACATGATAGTGTCAAAAAATATTCCCCATTGTTGGAGAATATTGGAGATTGTACAAGAAACGGGATTTATTTCACTTCTGTAAAGAGTGAAGTCTTCGGGAATCTGACTTTTTCTGGTCCTCGTGGACCCTCACCTTCTGCGCGGTATCCGATGGGGAGCATGACTACAGCCTTCTGTGTCTCTGGAAGTCCGAGTATATCACCGACAGCACTCGGGTCGAATCACTCCATCGGAGAAGCATCGATCTGAAGCTCAGCTGCAGCTGCAATTCCAAAACCGAGAGCGATATAGGTTTGTCTTGCAGCCCAGTCGAGTCCAGCTCCTGCATTTTCTTTCATAGCTATAGTACCTGCAACCATATCTTCGAATCACTTGAGGTGTGCACGCATATCAGTATTCCCACCTGACATCTGTGTGAAGTATTCATCACTCGTTGCCCTGAGGTCCGTACGAGCCACCATGACGATCAGATGAGAACTCGTTCCCACTTGTTCTTGATTCCAGGCTGCCGCTTGGATCTTATCTTTGATAGTCTGATTCGTGACGACATAGAAGTGATATGGCTGGAGTCCGAATGATGTTGGAGTGAGACGGATAGCCTCGAGAATAGTATCGATATCTCTATCAGAAATCTTTCGACTCGAATCGAATTTTTTCGTAGAATATCTCCAATTGATTTGGGAAAGGAATGACATAGTATTTGATTTAAATAATAAAGTGAAATAATACTATGAATATTTTCTCTAATAGCAAATATTTTGATTTGGAAAGAAATTGACTATACTTCTCTGCAATGAAATAATAATTCTGCCATCGTATCTTATGACAAAAGAGCCTCAGTGTACATGCCCAAAAGCTCAAAAACTTTTCACTCTTCTTGGAAAGAAATGGATTATTTTTATCATGCAAGCCGTGAATGAGTGACACCATAGTTTCAAGTCGATTGGCAAAGCAATAGGCGATGTGAATAGCAAGATCCTCACCGATCGTCTCGAAGAACTCACAACGATCTGAATTCTCGAGAGACGTGTCGGAGCAGAGACTCCTGGCGCCGTGAGATACTCCCTCACGCCACTTGGGGAAGACCTCTCTGGAAGACTGATCAAGCTCTCACACTGGTGGGGAGAACAGATGACTGAATAGGATGTTTGAGATCTGGAATATATGCACGATACTGAGCATCTTCCGTGAATGAGTCAGCACCGTGTATGAAGATCAGGACTTTCATAGGATTTATTTCTTGAAAACCTTGTACCAAATAAAAAATGCAATCGCAGGAATCGCTATATACTTGAGTTCATTTCCATATTGGATCGCTATAGTCTCGACGGATTCTCCGAAGAAATATCCAAGAGCTACGAGAATACTACACCAGAGTGTTGCTCAGAGAAATGTCGTGATAATAAAAGGTCGCATCCTCATTCGAAATATCCCTGCTGGGATCGAGATCAGATGACGCACCACAGGAATGAGTCGACCGATGAAAGTATAGATGACGTCATTCTTGAGGAAGA
>JAYTYQ010000027.1:0-3052 GCA_043742285.1 Candidatus Altimarinota bacterium | reverse complement strand
TTCTGGCGGATAAAATTTTTGGAGAGATTCTGAAGCAAGTTCAGAATTGCAAGAAAAAACTACCGCCAATGCGAGAGATAATGATGCCATATATTGAGCCAGAGCTGTGAGCGTTTCATATTATTTTGTGTTAAAAAAATCCCCCGAAAGTTAGAGAAAACTCACGGAGGATAGGAAGAGACTACTTACGAAAAATATATACAACACAATACCACATCGTGAGATGATGGTATGATGCCAAGATGAGCGACTATTGATCATGAACATAGATAGATTATAGGAGAATGCTATGAGAAAGCAATTGTTTCTGTGTTATTTCTTGGTGGAAGGTGGCTTCCTACGAGGAGAATTGATGAGTGGGGTTGAGAGAACGACAGAATCATCTATTGTTTTTTTGGGTATGATTTCTGTTTTTTTGACTGATATTTTCTTGACTGATTTCTTGGATTTTTTTATTTCCTCTTCTTCGATCTTCATACGGATTTTTTTCTCCTCGACATCATGACGGATGCTCTCAGGAATATTCTCAGCCGTGAGTGCTGGCCACTCGAGTTTCACACTCTTCATAGCAGCAAGGATCTCCTTGGCGACGAGCCAGAGCTTATACCACTTATTATCTACAGGAATGATGTTCCACGGTGCATGATCAGTATTCGTGCGATCGAGAACCATCTCATAGGCTGCCATATAGTCATCCCAGAGAGCTCGTGAATCGAAATCCGCTCCCGTGGATTTCCAGTACTTGTGTGGTTCGAGCATACGTTCTTCGAGTCGCTCGAGCTGGACCTCCTTTGACATATGCAGATAACACTTCACGATGATAATTCCCTCATCCGTCAACATTTTCTCAAAATTATTGATGTGATCATATCGTCGATCGATCATTTTCTTATCGAGAAACTTCAGAACCGTTGGAACGAGGATATCCTCATAGTGGGATCGGTTCCAGACGGTGATCATTCCTTTTTCTGGTGTGACTTTATGGAGTCTCCAGAGGTAGTCATGTTTGCTCTCTTCACCAACTGGCTTCTTCCAAGAATATACTTTGATTCCTGAAGGATTGACTCATCCGAGAACATGTCGTACGGTTCCATCTTTACCACTCGCATCCATTCATTGCAAAACAATGAGGAGTGCATAGCGCCCATCCGCATAGAATTGATCTTGGAGTTCGATGATCTCTGTACGCATTTTTTCGAGTTCTTTGAGTGCGCGTTCCTTCGTAATACCATCTGGAGGACGAGTCGAGATATTTTTGAGAGTGATTTTTTTTGCCATAGAACAAAAAGGAATAAGAGAAAACGCCCCAAGTGGGACGTTTGAGAAGAACGTGAGATTATTTTTTTGTTGGAACTGTTGGAGATTTCTTTGGAACAGACTTCTTCACGGCAATCACTTTTGGGGTTGAGACTTTTGTTGGAACTGTGACAATTTTTGGTGTCGACACTTTCTTGACGGCTGATTTTTTGACTAGAGTCTTGACGGCAATTTTTGCTGGGGATGTTTTCTTGACAGAAATGGAAGCAACTTTTGGTGTTACTACTGTTTTTGCAGTAGGAACAATCTTTTTTGTAACTGGTTTTTTTGCTGCTATCAAAGGGATTTTTTTTGCAACTAGATTTTTAGATACATGGATTTTTTTTTGTTTTTTTACTGATTTTTTGGCTGCTTTGAGTACTATTTTTGCAGACTTCTCAGCAATTTTTTTTGCCTTCTTGAGAGCTTTCTCTTGGATTTTTTTTTGTTTTTTCTCTGCTTTCATTTTTTGCTTGAGAGCTTTTTTCTGGGTCTCTGTAAGTACATCTTCAACCGTAACATTTGTGGACTTTTTATGTTTTGACATAAGAATAAAATTAGGATACCCCCAATTGTATATATTTATATACTCGTGTCAAATAAATACACAATGGGGTATAGAGAATTCTCTTGAATCTTTCAGAAAATATTTTCAAATCAATTATTCGAGAGAGATGATGAGTGATCGATATTGCAAGAGCTTCCACTTTCTCATCCATTCATCATAGGGAAATATATGTCTTCCAGTATCCGTATCCCAGACAACTATATGCGATGGATCCTGCCTGGTTCAGATATAGCCAAGCAGGAGAAACACATGTTCTCCTGAGAGTCCAGAGATCACCTTTCCTGTTTCTGTTTTCCATGAGAATTTGCGCTGTTCAACTGGGCGATCACAGGGATTCTTCGCGGAGAGAAGGAACTTCAGAGCGATGAATGTATCAATACTGTTCACTCTACTACCATCATCATAGCGAGAAGTGGTACACCAATCTCCCCAGAGAATCACTCGACTTCATGCTTCTAGTGCATCGATATTTTTCGAGAGTCTCATATAGGGTGTATTCTGATTCTCATCTCTATCATTCGATATATCTACTCTGAATCCCAGTCATGTGAGATATTTCGCGATCGGTTGCTCATAGATACCATATCCAGTTCTCATGAATTGGCTTCCAGTGAGTGATCCTACGAATCCGATATCTGGATCTCACCAGACTCATCAGCTCGAATACGGTTCAGGCATGTGTCTCCATGATGCGATGATATCATCTTCTGTTGTGGATATTCCAGTCAGACTCTCGATCACCATACGAGTCGCTGCGGCTTCACAGGAGAGCTTGTACTTCTGGAGAAAGAAATGATACTTCGAGGAAATATCCAATGAAGGAGGAGGATTATAACCAAAAATCACTATCCCATAGACGGATCGTACTCGATCGAGAATTGCCTTCCGCTGGAGGATGATACGGTCTCCGAGTGGACTCTTCGGATATGATTCGATCAGTGTACCGAGTGAGACTATTTGGGCTGTATACGAATTCAGTCATACCATATCTCACTCTTGGAGCGCACGGGAAGTCTCTACAGAGAATCATATCGGTATACACATCACAATGATCAAGGGAAGGATTTTCACGATATACTGAGTAAGAAATCTAAAACCCACTCTGAAGTTCCAACATTCTGGCATAGATTCCTCACTTTGTAACTAGGATCTCGTGAGCTCATCGCTCGACTACTTCTCCTCACTCGA
>JAYTYQ010000026.1:0-4685 GCA_043742285.1 Candidatus Altimarinota bacterium | reverse complement strand
AGTCCACGAGACCTCTGGTTCTACTTGAAGGAGAAATGATATGAACCGAATTTTATCATTGATTCAGGAATATTCGTCAGTGAATGACGGGACAAGTTTTTTGGCCGTATCACTTTCCCGATCGCGAATAGTATGGGGCATGTTGTCGCATTTACATGAAGAGTTCTCGATACTGCCCTGCCGAAATACCTGAATTCTCCCGCATCGAGTATCTTCGATAAGAGTTCGATTCTCTATGGAATGCACCTTGCGAAACAGAAGATTGCGAAATCAGGAGAAGTCTTCATCGTCGAATGACAGATGGATACGATCACACTTCATCAGGCAGGAGTCGACAATGCCGTAGGAATCAGTGGAACCGCACTCACGAAGGATCATATCCGTGCTCTGAAGCGATTCTCGAAGGTGATATATCTCTCACTCGATGCGGATGATGCTGGGGTGAAGGCGACATTTTCGTCTATCGAGAATCTCATGAATGAAGACCTCGAGATCCGTATCATCCGTATCCCGAATGGCAAAGACCCCGATGAGTATATCAAGAGCGGACAGAATTATCTCGATCTCAAGGAGAGTGCACTCTCACCCATTGCTTTTTATCTCATCGAGTGAAAACGACAATTCGATATCTCGACAACGATCGGAAAGAAGAAACTCATCGAGAAATGTCTCGAATTCCTCACACCACTCAAGTCCCAGATCGAGATCGATATGCATATTTCAGAAATTTCAGAGATGCTCCATGTCGGTCGAGATGCGATATTCCAAGAGTATAAAAAGGCTCTCCAATCAGTTCGATTGAAGAAGAATCATTCATCAGACATATATTCATCTGAAGAATCTGTCACCAAACCAGAACCATTTACGTCTCTAGAGATACTTGCTGGATACATTTTTCGCTATGAACTTTTCGACTTGTTTTTTCGAGAATTTCGATATACTCTCGGTGACCTTTCATGAGAGAGGGATTTTTCGCTCATCCATGAGGTTCTGTCCTCTCGAGAAAAAGAACTCGATCCCGATGATCTCGAACGAATCAAAATCATCACTCTCTCCCTCGAAGAAGTACATCCCGATGAAGATCATGCCTTCATAGAAAAGGCAACTATCGATCTCATAAAACAACTGCATCGTGCGCTGATCATCCGCGAACGTTCTCGGGCACTCTCTGCTCTGGATATCACTTCTGAATCCTATCGTCGACTCAATCCGACTTTTATCCAGAAGGCACTCTCACTCTGATTGTCTCAAAGTATTTTCCAATAGTTAATGTATTATCTCCACTTTTATGGCCACAAAAAAGAAACAGCCTCCACAGGATTCTGCCGCCGAAGAAGTAGATCTCAGTAGTATAGATATAGACGCTCTCAATCTTCCGATCCAAATCGAGAAATCTGTGACACGAAGCAGTACTCCTGACAGAGAAAAGAAACAGCAAAAAGAATCATATTCCCGAGAGAATGAAGAAAATACTTCCTTTCCAAAAGAGGAAGAATCTTTCAATGATAATTTTGATGATGATTTCGAAGAAGATGCTGATCCAGCCGTTCCAGAAGAAGCCGAAGAAGAGGATGGATATGTCGGACCGAAAGATTTCTTTACGGATAAACGCCGAAAAAAGAGTCTCAAAAAATTTCTCGATGTCACGGTTCCTCAAGAATTTCTCGAAGGTATGACGGATGAAGTACAGCTCCTCTTCAAGAAGTGAAAGGCTGAATGAAAGCTCGTCTATGATGAAGTGATAAGCGCTCTTCCTATAGGAGATGATATCGAACTCATGGATGAGGTATTTGCTCGTCTCGCGAAGCTCAGTATCGAACTCGTCGATTCTCTCGATCACGATGAGATATTTCGAGATGCGGGGAAGAAAAAAGATGAAGTCGATCTCTCAGAAATTTCTGACGACTCTATCCGAATGTACCTCAATGAGATCGGACGATTCCCACTCATTGACGCAGAAGAAGAAGTGAGACTGTGACGACTCATACAGAAATGAGATCAAGAAGCCCGTAAGCGTCTTGCAGAAGCCAATCTCCGTCTCGTCGTCTCGATCGCGAAGAAGTATATGGGTCGTGGACTTGGACTCCTCGATCTCGTACAAGAGTGAAATGTGGGACTATTTCGAGCGGTGGATAAATTTGATCCAGATCGCGGATTCAAGTTCTCGACCTATGCAACATGGTGGATTCGTCAAGGAGTCACCCGTGCTATCGCTGATCAGGCTCGGACGATTCGAGTCCCTGTCCATATGGTCGAGACGATCAATAAGTTCAACCATACGTATCGACGACTCACTCAAGAACTCGCTCGCGAACCACTCATGGAAGAGCTCGCACTCGAGCTCGAGATGGATGTTCGCAAGGTGCGTCAGATCATGCGTATCTCTCAGGATATTCTCTCACTCGACTCCCCTGTTGGTGGAGAAGAGGATACGACACTCGGTGACTTCGTCGAAGATGATAAGTATCTCACTCCTGAGAAGGCGACGAACCTCTCTATTTTGAAAGAAAATCTCTATGAGATGCTCGATTTTCTCACACCTCGTGAGAAAAAAATCATCGTCATGCGATTCGGTCTCGATGGTGGAGAGATGCATACTCTCGAAGAAGTCGGAAGGGAATTTGGCGTCACTCGTGAACGAGTTCGACAGATCGAAGCAAAGACACTCGAAAAACTCCGTACCCACCCAAGTGCTGATAGGATTCGGTTTTTCAATTAAAGAAGATTGTTAGAATCTTGGAATGCTGGATTTGAGGAGATAAGAAAAGTCACATTGCTCAAGAAAAAACAGAATACCCTCCATACTCTATAAAAAGGGGGATATTCTGAAAAATAATGACAGGAATTATACTAGAGCTACTTCTTCTTTCTTTTTTGGTTTTTGTGTATGAGGTGATTCTTCTTCCTTGCCTATCTCTTTAGTTCTTGGTTCGATAGTTGCGGTGACAGTGTTTTGTACAGCGAGTTCCGTCATGGTAGTTTCTACTGAACCAGATTGGACTCCAGTAGATTCGAGTATTGATGGAGTCTCCATCTCTCTATCTGCTGGGGCTTCTATCAAACCGAAGAGTGCGTCAGCAATCTCGGACACCGGAGTCATAGGCACTGGATTGGCAGGAGCAGACGGAGCATATAGAGTACCTATTCCTCGCGTGAGCTCTCCAGAGAGGAGCTCTCGTACATGGAGTGCATGAGATTTCTCTTCATCGAGCGTTGTAGCTTCTGTATAGGCATCCTTCTCGAGTGCTGCAATTCGATCCTTCTCTTCGCCATATTCCTCAGCTTCAATGATCTTCGAATCACGAGCTGTATTGATATCGCCGATCATCACATCAATATCTGCGATAGATTTTTCGATGAATTCTTTTGGATGGATCATTTTATTGACTTCTTTTTGCGTCTCAGCAATAGATTTTTCAAAAGTTTCAGATTCAATCCCTTCTTGTGCAATATCTACTGAATCTAATGATACTGACCGCATTTCACTATTTCCAAATGAGAATATCTTATCATTGGCTGGCGGAGTGATATTTTCTCGAATAGGAGATACTTGAGCTTGAGATCATGCGAGCACAGGCTCTTCGACTCTCTCAACCGATGGGATGAGCATAATATTGGAACCCTCTTCTGCATGAGCCAATGGATTCTGAGGAGTGATTACCATTGACTCACCTTTATTTATTGAAGATTCATTTGTCGTGAAAAGCGATGTTTCTTCCGTTTTTCGAATCGCTATGAGAGGCTTACCCGAAGTTGTGCCATCATCAGTTGGAGGATTGCCTCACTTTGTTCCACTGAATCCTGATCCAGTAAGAGGATCTACAGGTATTGTTTCCTGAGGCTTCCTCAGGATGTCATCAAAGAGTGACATATAATTAAAATTAGAGAATACCCCATCACTGTAGCATTCTTTTTCTGGAAATGCAAATTTTAGAAGTTTTTGTATATTCGAGTCGAAATATTCCCCATCTCAAAGCCTTGATGTACTGATTCTATTGCCCTTCCCTCACTCGATCCAAGAAAGGTCACAAATGGATAAAAGTGATCTGGTGTTGGTACTGCATAGTGTGCACCAGAAATATTTTCGTATAAGAGGATTGATTTACGACTGGATCCTTGAGTGATCTCGTGGATTCATATATCAAAATCACGAGCCCAAGAAGGAGTATTTGCATTATTTCAATCGATCATTCGAAGATTATGAATGATATTCCCACTCGAGATGAAGAGGGTATTGTCTGAGAAATTCGATGCCAGTATTTCTCCGAGTATAAAGTGGTATTCTGTCGATGCATGATATTGGAGTGATATCGGTACAATGGGAATATTTCCCTCAGGAAATAGGTGTATGAGTACACTCCAGATACCATGGTCGATTCATCTCTCAGGGTTGAATCTATTTTGTATTCAATTTTTTCGTAGTATTTCTGAGAGAGCAACCCCGAGTCATATATCATTGTTCACAGGGTATTCTACCGTATAGAGATCAGGAGGAAATCCATATATATCATAGATCATCGGTGGTGTTGGATTCGAGTTGATATCGAGAATAGCCGTCTCATTGATGGAGTGGGCTGAGAGGATGATGATATTTTTTGGCTTCTCGATAGTTCTTCAGAGTTCCTTCATGTGCTTCGTGAACGGAGTATCAAGAAGAGCATTCATCGGATTCCCATGATCGATAT
>JAYTYQ010000025.1:0-1791 GCA_043742285.1 Candidatus Altimarinota bacterium | reverse complement strand
CAGCAGTCTCACCGTTACATTCTATACACTTTTTCTTCTCGATGATTTTCTCATAAGAGTCTATACTTTTCGATTGTAGGAGCTCTATACCTGCCATGAAGAACCGCATTCTTCTATTCCTATCCGGTCTATTTTTTATACATTCGAGATATTTTCCGAGAAATATACATTTTTTCTTCTGAAATCCAAAAGAGATAATCTTCGGATGTGCTCTGATATACTCCTCTAGGCTTCTCAGGAGCGCTTTTCCAGTACGAGCCGAGATGAGAGATCAGACGCGAGTCATAATTTTTTTGAATAAATGTACTATTTCTTCCCTTTCTTGCAGTACTTTGCATCGACATATTTCTTGTAGAGTTTTCCAGATTTCTTCGACTTCACCATCGTGTAGCATCATCCATTCTTTCCATTCTGATATTTCACGGTGATAGTTGATTGATTCACTCATTCGATCTGAGCGGTTCATGCGTTCGTCAGGATAGGACTGAGGAGAGAACCTATGAGAAACAGTGAGATAAGGAATTTCATAGGAGAAAAATTATTGATAAAGACTCTTACAAGAGGCTTCTGCATTTGATTTATTCGTTGAGAGCTCTTGGAGGATCTTGGTACCGAGTTGACACTTGTTTGCAAGGATATCGGCATCAGTATAACCATCGCTCTTGCATACTCGACTGCCAGCTGCGATATAGTCATCGTGCGATTGTTTCATGCATAGAGTGAGACTTCCTTCTTCATAAGTGGTCTCATCCGAGATGTACGTTCCTGTTCGTGTCTCACGCTGATTCTGGATCGTCGATGGATCACCACCAGCCTTGAGGAGGACATTCTCTTCACGGAGATTCGCATTC
Source organism: Candidatus Altimarinota bacterium (assembly GCA_043742285.1). Taxonomy (GTDB): domain Bacteria; phylum Patescibacteriota; class Gracilibacteria; order BD1-5; family UBA2023; genus STC-74. The sequence continues at coordinate 940 of JAYTYQ010000025.1, read as the reverse complement.
TCGAGCTTGAGTGTCGTGACTTCTTGCTCGAGCTTCTTCATCGCATCAGGCGTATCAATGGGGGTTGGCGTTGAACAAGATATCAGGAGTATCATGGGAATGAGGAGGAGAGTGAGGGATCTCATGGTAAACAGTTATTAATAGAATGTTTTTTTCAATAGTTTTCTAGTTATTTTATACTCTTTTTAAGAAGTAAGTGCACGAACTCTTTGTCAAAAATAAGATTATATTCAGGATGATGTGTCGAAAAAGGTCATATACTAATACTAATATTAGTTTGTGTTACAGTAATTTTTTTAATTTCACTAGAAAGGTCTTTACTTAATATTTGTTGTATATTTTGAGATAGAGTATCATAAATCCATAAATCCATAGAGTCATAATATGGATGAATAATTTTGAGGAATCTTTTATCAATCGACTTAGTATATATTCAAAAATCGCCTCCAAGGTTTTCCTTTATACAATCTTTTTGATCTTTTAGCGAGAGTTCTTCCCATATTTTTTGTTTCTTCTCAAATGGATCTCCTCAAAGATCCTGAACAGTTGCAAGTTTTTTTGTAAGTAAAAGACAAGCATCATTTCATCTAAATGGTATCTGCATGGGTGGAATATGAGACCACTTTTTTATGATTCGTTTCTTATGACTTATAGCAGTTTCATCATCTGTTTGAGTCAGGATAATATCATGTCAAAGATCTTTCAAATGCTCTATTTCTCAAGATAAGGTCTCGGATTTTTTTATTGGTTCGCACCATGTGAGAGATCCAGATAAATTTAGTGTATTCGTTTCCATGTTTTCTTTATAAGGGCATGATTTATATCCCCCAGTTGTCTCTAATGTGTACAGATGTACCAGGTTGTGTAGGAGATTATCTCGTAAAATTCTAAAGCGTAGATGGATTATATACACACCTTATTTTCTTCCAAAAGTTTCTCT
>JAYTYQ010000024.1:0-3826 GCA_043742285.1 Candidatus Altimarinota bacterium | reverse complement strand
TTCATTGCTGGATTCGTTATGTCGAATGATGAGAGTGAGACGAATGATGGAGAGAAGTCGATATGCTTCATCGTCTCAGTATCAGGAAGGACAAAGGTGATATCACTACAGGATGCGACTGAAGAGCGGATACTCTGGAGATATTTCCCTGTTGAACTACTCATGCGGCTCTCTTTGATCTGAGGAACAACATTTTTGAGGGCAAAATTTTTCTGTAATTTCTCTACAATATTCGCATATTCACCATTATCCAACTTGGTATCCGCAGTCATATAAATAGGGGGAAGTCGAAGTGTATTTGTCGAGAGAAAATACAGGGTCGAGCCGATGAGACGTGAATCACGATACTCTCCATCGATCTGATTGTAGCGCTCAAGCTTGGGATTCTCGGGAGAGATTATATCATAGACGGCGACAATAGTCTTGTTCTCAGGGGTATAATAGCGATACAAATAATAGGCACCACTTGATGCATATTTGTGCCCTATGAGTACGAGCTTGCTTCATGAGATATACATCTCAATCGAGGAGAACGAATCAGGAAGCGCAATAGTCTTCTCTAGTCTCATATCACTCATACGTACGATGCGAACCTCATGGCTCTGTTGACTATACGTATAGATATTCATGCCATCCGTTTTGACGACATCAGCCTCATCAACTCCTGCTACCTGAATATTGGTCGTCGAGAATGGATCGCTCGATCATAGTTGTGCATTATTTCCAACAGTACCGTCAGATTTGAGAGTATTCTTTGTGACGCTCGCAATAGGTGCTGGGACCTGTGTGACTGTCGAATATTCATGATCCATACCGTAGGGATACCAGTATCGATCCTGATATCGTTCAAAGATCGTGGTCAGTGTATCTTCAAGAGCCGAACAAGAATCGAATTTTCTCACTTCGAATGTCGGCTCTATGACCTTCTTCGTATCGGTGATTGTACACTTCTGGACTGGATTCCATCCTGTCGGAACATCGCACGGAGTCGAGTATAGCTGACATTCTCCAGTCGTCTTGTTCTCAGCATATTGGATGACCTGCACACAGGTATTGGTGACGCTAGGCTTCCTAGCGGGGAGAGCTACGAGTGCCCCCACTTGATCACAGAGAGAAAGAAGAATGAAGAAGAGGCTGAGTCAAACAAGAATTTTTTTCATATAAAAATATTATAAAATGCTATGGGAGTATATTCTTTTTTTGCAGGTACGCAAGGAAAATGCCCTCACACAACAATGACGTACCGAATCACAATTGGTGACAAAAAACTATTGTCAGAGTATATGAACGATGAATACCTTGTTTCCACTATGCACATAACCGATACCAATTTTTGTATAGCTTGGCACAATCATCGCATATCGATGACTTCCCGATTCCTCGAGTCCATCCTGAAGAACGATATGACCAATACCTCCCTCACCATAGGCAATATTCTCTCGGAATTCTCACTCAATATTGACGCCGATTTTCTCAGCAAGTGTCCCGATATATTTTTCATCAGGATCTTTGTGTCCATAATAATTTCTTTTCAGCATATCATCTGCCTTTGCTTGAGCCAGTCGAGAGAATTCTGGATCTATAACCAAAAGTCACCTTCCGAGTGTTGCACGGATTGTATTCACATGGTTGACAACATAAGATTCAACTGCAGTAGAATCTCAAGTAAAGGAATGTGCACTCGATGAAGAATAAGGCTTCAATATATTCCATACTTGTCAGCGTACGATCGGAAGATTGAAGTAAGCAATCCCATCTTCCTGAACCGATTCGACCAAATATGTCCCCTTCTCACTCGTAGGAAGCGAGAGAGCAATGATTTTTCCAGGAAGGAGAAATCCATTTGATCCTACATATTCCTTGGGGAAATCAAGCTCACGCACATCTCCACTCGGAAGTGTAAGATAATATGTCGCTCGAATCCTTGGAGTAGCAGGAACGCTGAACTTGAGTGTTGTAGCGGATTTGTTGCTACGCAGAGAGACCAGATTTTGTCCTGTTTTCTCATGCGTGCGATCGAGCATGATCGATCCTGAATAGACGGTATCAAGGAAAAATCTTCTGTCGAGAGATCATCCTGCGCCGAATGTATAGCCAGTTATTCGTATGTCAGCTTGACCTGGATAAAATGGAAGAGTATCAAAAATAAATCGAGAACCGCTTGTATGGAAACTGCGCGTATCTTGATGCATCAAAATATCTCACCAAAAATTGGGTCAGTATGATATACTTGGGGTGCTACTCGATGAGTCAATCGATGCAGAAAGCTGGATATCTGAAGCAGCAAGAGGAGGATTGATATACGTGCTTCTGTCCACGAGATTAATGGTAGCACTCGTTTTTGTTTTGAATCCTACACCACTTGCAATAATAAGAATATATTTCCCTGGATTTCACGGAAGCATGAAATGAGCGGAGAATGTTCCATTTTTTGAAGTGGAGAATAAATAGGAAGGTGAATCTACTTCAAGAGTAGTACTATTTTTGAGGTATACAATGACCTTCTTCTTCTTGTCAAGAACTCTTCCATTAATCTCGATACCATCTCCTGCAAAATAGACACTCGGAGTACCGCTATCGAGCTCAACTCCAAGCGACGTGAAAATATGAGAATCAATGGAATCCAGTGTATTGATCTGTAACGATGGAATTCTCCCTACCGATGCTGGCGCGAATAGGGTGAATGCCGTTCTCGTGAGATCGAGTACATTCGGGTATCGGTTGCAATTCGGACGATCATTGATATGAATAAGAGTCCCCGTATTCTCAGATGAGACGTAAATATTCTTTCCAAGAGCAATATCACAAGCCGCTGCGGTGAATCCATCTTGGTGGAAGATCTCATTATTGGATGTATTCCCTCCTTCGAAAGAGTCAGAGTAAAAGGTTGCATCTTTCGAGAGTGTCAGTGCCGATAATTCTGAAGTGAACAAGAAGAATACAGCTCATGCTACTATATGTAATAAATATTTCATGGGAAAAATTATGGAAATACCTCCTTTCCTGGGAGATCAAGAAGTGAGAAAAACGTACGAATCATCTCAATGTGCGACGGAGTTCCGTTAGAGAAAGTTTTTGACCAATACCAGACATAGTATTCACCCTCAAGCGTATATGGATAATAAAAGTTCAAGGTAGTATCCTTATTTTCTGCATTGAGTAGGTACGAGAATATCATCTTTTTCCCATTTTTCGAAGTGAGAATTTTTGTCTGAGTATTCTCTATGTTCTTGGAGAATTGTTGCACAAGCGCATCAATCGTGAGTGCTCAACTATAGGAGTCAACACTATAGAATGGTTTGACGAAATAATCATTCAGGGATGTATATTTCTCTCCACGAAAACTGGCATGAAGAGAGCGCTTTGGGTCAATGAGAAAATCGAGTGTGACTGATTTCGATCCATCAGTATCTATAGAAAAGATGGATCGAATTTTCTCGGGAATATTCTGGACAGAAAAATATGGATTTTTTTGATTTTTTGAAAGGATATATTTGGAACGAAATTTCGCAGATTGAAGAAGCTTCTCAGCCTTGGCGATCATTTTGGAATCCTGAACAAGGTTGGTAGAGTATATTTCAGCAAAACAAGCATCATAATTCTTGTAATACCACACATCAACATTTTCTTGACTTCCATCATTTTTTGGGGATTTTGGACTGGTTCTGATTCTATAGAATTCTTGATTTTTTCCCACTGTTGTCTCGAGGAAGTTAAGTTTTGGACTCTCATTTCTCATTCCATCGATCGTCTGAGTATCCCATTGATAACCAAGAGTACGACTTGCATCGTTCGTACAACTGAGAGAGAGAGATACTCTTCCATA
>JAYTYQ010000023.1:0-3371 GCA_043742285.1 Candidatus Altimarinota bacterium | reverse complement strand
ATATTGGCGTACCAATTCTCGGGGATCGGGCATACGGAAATATCTCAGAGAATAGTTTTGCTCGCAAAAAATATAAGATAGAACGACAGCTCTTACATGCATATTCTCTTATGCTCGCTCATCCCATCACTTGAGAAAAAATCACGATCATCGCTCCATATCTTGATGATTTCTCGAATATTCTTGATTATAATACGTAATACTCTATTCGTCAAGAGTAACATTTTGTTTTTTGGAGGAAGTTATGCTAGCATGAAAGAAATACCAATATATATCTTTCACACATGCATACCGATCCACTCCTCACCTTTGAGAGAAAACAAAAACACAGAGGCATCCTCGTATCTCTTGCGCATACACTTCGATTTCTCATGACCTATCTTCTGGTCACGGGAGGAGTCTTCATGGTACTGCTCGCCACACTCAACTACAGTGCCTATTCGAGTCGAGTCCTCAACTATATCAATCCAGATGCCCTCATACGTGCTCGTGAGGAAGTCACGAATATTCTCTCATCATCGAGTGTCCAAGTACATGCTTCAGAGAATGCTGAACTGGAGAAAATCGAATCACTCGAAGATGTCCGAGAAAAACTTCTCTCTTCCAGTCCAGAGATCGTTTATAAGGATTCTTATAATGCCAAGGAGCTTCTTGCTTGAGTCAGTGAATCATCCAAAACCACGAGTTTTGCAATGGTACCTTATGAGAACCGCATTATTATTCCTCGACTGTGAAAAAATATTCCTCTCGTCGATGTCCGTATCGAGAGTCATCCTGACTATGAAGTTATGCATGAGACCTTCATGGAAGAACTCAAAAAGGGAGTAGTACGTTATCCGGGAACAGCTCGTCCTGGTGAAGTCGGTAATGTATTCATATTCGGTCATTCATCGAATTATCCGTGGATCCAGAGTGAATATAATGAAGTATTCGCACTCCTCGACCAACTCCAAGATGGTGATGAGATCACGATCTACTACTACCAGAAGAAGTATATATATCGTATCACTGACCGTGCGACGGTGAAGCCAGGTGATGTCGGAGCGCTCGAAAAACGTGATCCAAGCAAGAAAGAATTGTCCCTCATGACTTGTTGGCCAGTAGGAACAACACTCGAAAGACTCATCGTATTTGCAGAACTCGTCGAAACACCACAATAAAAAATCCATGGACACACGATTCCCCTACATTCTGAGTAATCTCGGACTCTATACACCAGATATTATTGGTATCATTCTCTGAATGATTTCTCTCCTTATTTTTGGAATCATTTGCTATTTTGCTCTTCTCTATACAGAGTGACTCAAGATCTTGATCAAGGAAAAAAACACCATAGATAATAAAAAGAAGGTGCTCGGAGATCTCATACTCATGAAGGATATTCAGACAGAGCTCGAATCGGAGATCGAACAATCAATGCTGAAATCCACATTTCAATAAGTACATTAATTCTTCGGAACCTTGTAATATTCGAGAAGATATTTCGCTATATCAGCGAAAAGTGGAGATGAAGTGGTCTCAGAATAGACGGATGTTCGAGGGCGATTGAGACTCACGATGAGGACGAATTTTGGATTATTCGCAGGAGCGAATCCTCCATATGAAGTGATGGTATGTCCAAGATCACTGCGAAGTACAATATTCTCATAACTTCCCTTCAATGGAATCTGAGAGGTTCCGGTTTTTCATGCGACGGTGTATCCGGCGACTCATCCTTTTTTGGCAAAACCATTCTCAACACCGTCGACGAGCATGGCCGTGACCCGCTTTGCAGTATCTTCCTTGATCACGCGACGGATCGGTGAAGGAATGGATTCTACCTTCTCTCGGTCAGGATATTGGACACTCTCGATAATATATGGTTGCATATAGACTCACCCGTTCGCGATCACAGAATATGCGCTCGCCATCTGGAGCATCGTAGCACTGATACCTTGACCGAATGACATGGTGAAGAGTTGTGTTCGAGACCATTTCTCATAGGGAGAGATCTGAGAATAATTCTCTCCATCGAGTGTGATATTCGTCTTGGCTCAGAATCCGAATTCGCGGATATACTTATCGAAAAGAGATGGACCAATCTTCTGGATAATATCGATCATACCGACATTGCATGACCAATCGAGAGCGTGCAGATAGGTATGTCGACCAGTACAATTTCCCGATACATTCTTCATCGTTGTCTTCCCTCCACCATAGTCGAGTTCGACATACCCCTTATCATAGTAGGTGTCATTCGGATCAATCTCTCCTGTATCGATTCCGATTGCGGTCGTGATCGCCTTGAAGACCGATCCTGGTTCGTAGAGAGCTGTGAGGGTATCATTGGTATAGACACCCGCTCAGAATTTATTCTTGTACATGAACTTGGGAATGGCAAATACGGCTACTTCATTCTCAGTAGCCAGGCGTAATTTTAACCGTTTTCCCTCGATATTGGCAAAAAATGAACCACTCTGTGTATCGACCACATAGAGATCGACGCCAAAAAGATCATTACTCGGATTGGGGTACACGAGCGTGTTCACCTTTTCCATCTCAGAGACTTCTGTGAAGTTATTGGGATTGTAGTCAGGATAATTTGCCATCGCGATGACCGCTCCTGTCTTGGGATTCATGACAATGACACTCCCCTTATTGGCACGAAATGCCTTCACGTCTTTTTCGAGCAGATTGGATACTTGTTTCTGAATATTGCGATCGATGGTGAGGGTGATATCTGCACCATTCTTCAGAGAGAGAAGTTCCTTTGAGAGATAGCCTCCGATCGGACGGCCAGCACTATCTTTGGTCACTACTTGTATCGGACTCTCAGACTGTAATACTTCATCTTCATATCATTCGATTCCATATTTTCACTTCCCTTCATTGTCGACAAATCCAGTGATCTGGCTGCCGATATTTTCCTCTGGATAATAACGCACCAGATTCTCTTCGATCTTGAGAAAATAGTATATAGATGCATCACGTTCGAGTTGCTTGCTGGCGATCGCGAGTTTTTCCGCATTGATACGTTTCGTGATACTCTCTCGGGTTGTCACACTCATCTTGTGGATGATTTCAAGGTGACGTTTTTTTCGGATTTCAAATTTTGGGAGGAGTTCTTCACGTGTTTTCGCGAGGGCAACGGTAAGTCGGGCAATCAATTCTTCTTTATTTTGAACCTTTGTCGGATTCATGTAGAGATTATTCGAGACGAAGTAGAGAGAATTTTCTTGCCACGCATCAATCTGTTGTATGAGTTCTTCACTGAGCGATGCCGACATCTCTACGCTCTCGATCGGAGCATCCATGCGCATCAGGATATAGACTCGGATTTTCTCCTTCATCTCGGTGACGGTTATTTCTTTGCGAGTACTGAAGTCTTCCCG
>JAYTYQ010000022.1:0-3560 GCA_043742285.1 Candidatus Altimarinota bacterium | reverse complement strand
CATTGAGTCGGATTCACCAAGAACTCTCTCTGTAGATTTTCCATAATCTCATGAGGGAGTTCTAATTGTATATGGATATTCTCTCGAATGTGTGGTTCTTCCTCCCGAATATCCTCTCCGAAGAGATGGGACTTTCTTTTGACAAAAAGAGAGGAGTAGAGACAATGATGGAAAGTAAATATTATGACAGCAAAAGAAGCTCAATCCCGTATCAAAATCAATAAACTTCTCGAAAAATCTCGCTGGACCTTTCTCGATGAAGAAAAGAAAAAAGCAAATATTCAAGTCGAGGCTTGAGTCAAGCTCGATCATCTTTGAGATGATTTTGAACATTCCCCCAGATGAGCTATTGACTATCTTCTTCTCGATAGTCGAGGATTTCCGATATGTGTCCTCGAAGCCAAGAAAGAATCAATCCATCCACTCTCTGCAAAAGAACAGGCTCGAGACTATGCGATCTCGAAAAATGTACGATTTATCATCCTTTCAAATGGAAATTCTCACTATCTCTGGGATAGAGAAAATGGAAATCCTGAAATCATCACAGAATTCCCGACTCAAGCATCTCTCGAGCATCGTTCTACCTATAGGCCAGATGTGGGTTCGCTTGCCGATCTCACAATAGATGAGAATTATCTTGCACCAGTAAAGTATCTCCGCCCATATCAAGTCCACGCTATCGAAGCCTTACAGTCATGGGCAAGAGAGTGAAAAACTCGATATCTTCTCGAGATGGCAACAGGAACAGGAAAGACGACTACCTCAGCTGCGATATGCAAGCTCTTTCTCCAGACAGGAAATGCGAAACGAATTCTCTTTCTCGTCGATCGTATCGAGCTCGAGGATCAGGCACGCAAGGCCTTCAAAGAAGAGATATTCAAGTGAGTATACTTCGTAGATACTCTCAAATCAGGTGAGTGGCAGAAATGCCAAATCGTCGTCTCGACTATCCAGACTCTCATGGCAGGCGATAGATACAAAGAACTCTTCTCTCCGACAGATTTCGAGCTTGTGATATCCGATGAAGCACATAGATCTATCGGGTGAAATGCACGGGCAGTTTTCGAGTATTTTATCGGATACAAGCTCGGACTTACCGCAACCCCGAAGGACTATCTCAAGGGAATCGATGAGAAAGCTGGAATGAGTGAGAATCCCAAAGCCCTCGAAATACGCAATCTCAGAGATACGTATAAAACTTTTGGTTGTGAAGCAGGAGAGCCGACATTTCGCTATGATCTCTCTGCGTGAGTGAAGGAAGGATTCCTCATCAATCCCTATGTCATCGATGCTCGTACCGATGTGACGACTGAGCTCCTCTCGAAAGAGTGATACACACTCGAAGTCGAGAATGACGATGGTGAGTCGAGTGAAGAATCTTTCGGAATCCGTGATTTTGAGAGGCGATTCTTCAATGCAAAAACCAATCAGATATTTGCTGAGACAATCATCCAAAATGGGCTTCTCGATCCTCTCACAGGAGAATTCGGGAAGATGCTCGTATTCGCCGTGAGCCAGTCTCATGCAGCAAAAATAGTGAATCTCCTCAATACTCTCGCCATGGCAAAATGGCCTGGGAAATATGATTCTGATTTTGCTCTGCAGGTCACGAGTAGTGTCATGAGATCCCAAGACTTCACCAAAGACTTCACCAATAATCGCCTTTCTGGAAAATCTCACTTTAGAGAAGATACACATCCTGACTATGAAACTGGGAAGACTCGAATATGTGTGACTGTCGGGATGATGACGACAGGATATGATTGTCCTGATCTTCTCTGAGTCGTGCTTCTTCGACCCGTATTTTCTCCTGCGGACTTCGTGCAGATGAAGGGTCGTGGGACTCGCAAACATACTTTTCTCTATCAGGAAACCTGAGAGAAAGCTCTGAAAGAAAAATTCCTCCTTCTTGATTTTTTTGGAAATTGTGAATATTTCGAGAAGGATTTCGACTACAACAAAAAACTCGAACTTCCCAAGTTGAGTGCCTCAAAAGAAGGTCCTATCGAGCTACCTACACCACCAAGTGATGATATTGATGCCAATACTCCCGATAAAGTACGCACAGAAACCATCATCCAAATCGGACCTGAAGGGATGCGTATCGACCAAGAACTCTATCGAAAACCGAAACATGAACAATTCGAGTATGTCATCCAACATAGTGAGACCATCAAGTGAGTCCATGAATCGAGCGGTATAGAGTGAGTCGAGGACTTTCTCAAGAGCGAAGTATTCAACAAGCCCAACGAATACTGGAATCCAGAGAAGCTCCGTGACTCATACGAGAAAGCCTACCATACGGGTCGGCGTATCACTCTCCGTGAGATGATCTCGAAGGCATTCTGATTCCTCAAAGGATTCGAGTCACGAGATGAACGACTCGATACCGAGTGGCAGAAATTCCTCATCACAGAGAGGCCAAGCGTCGAGACTGGTGAACAACTACAGAAGCTCAAGATCATATTCGAGACGTATCTCGCAGATGGGAAATTCCGAGATATTATCGACTCAGGAAGTATCGCAGGACTCGATAGCTATAGCTCACTCGTGAATATGAGTGATATACGACTTGTCGGATGAAAGCCTACTATCGATGCTGTCCGTACATACTCCAGTGAGTATCTCACGAGTACGATGAGAGAATTCAGTCTCGCTCGATAGTAATCCTTTTTCTCTATGCTCACTTCCACTACCAAAAATCGTATCAATAGCTGTCGTGCTATCCTCGTCGGAAAAGTACCAGACCCAAAATGACAGATCGATCAGATCACCAATGCCCTCGTCTACAAGTTCATGGATGATCAGGATCGTATGAGCTTGGAGCTCGGATATGAGGCGAGCTTCTTCACTCTAGACTATGAGAAGTACGCATGGTCTCGGCTCTTCGATACCAAGCTCACGAACCAAGATCGAGCGAATCTCTATATCGAGTGACTCGATAAGCTCTCACGAGCTGATCATCTCCCTGATCTCTTCAAGCAGATATTCAAGGATGCGTATCTCCCATTTCGTGATGCGAGTACGATCGTCATGTTCCTCACTGAGATCAATGGATTCGAGTATCATCACTCAGAAGAGCTCGGCAATGCCTTCGAATATCTCCTCTCGATCATGGGAAGTCAGGGTGACGCTGGACAGTTCCGCACACCACGCCATATCATAGAGTTCCTCGTCGATGTCGTCGATCCCGGGAAGTCGGAGACCATCCTCGATCCTGCGTGTGGGACGGCAGGATTCCTCGTCGAGGCATTTCGACATATCACTGCCAAGTGAGATCTCGGGGTGCAGGATGTCGCGAAGCTCGCGGAGAGTATCACAGGAGTCGATATCGACCCTGGTATGGCGAAGATCGCCCGAGTCAATCTCTATCTCCACGGATTCAAGACTCCCAAGATCACAGAGAATGATACCCTCACCGATGAGAAACTCTGGGGACACAAGTATGATGTCATCCTCGCGAATCCACCATTCATGACACCGAAATGAGGGATTCAGCCGCACGATAAATTCGCTATCCGTGCCAATCGTACCGAAGTCCTCTTCACTGACTATATCGC
>JAYTYQ010000021.1:0-4166 GCA_043742285.1 Candidatus Altimarinota bacterium | reverse complement strand
ATCTATATCGACCCGCCGTACAATACAGGAAACAAAGATTTTATGTACAATGATAGTTTTGTAGATAGAGAGGATAGTTTTCGTCACTCGAAGTGGCTTTCATTTATGGCAAAGAGACTCGAAATAGCTAAAAAACTTCTCAAAAATACAGGAGTGATATTTATCAGTATCGATGATAATGAAAAATCGCAACTCAAGCTCCTATGTGATGATATATTTGGGGATAGATTTATTTGAACTCTTGTGTGGAAAAGAAGAGCATCTTCAGCACTTGCAGATAAAATGCTTTCCACAGACCACGAATATGTTTTATGTTATTCAAATCCATGATTCATTTTTCTTGGAAATGAAAAAACCTATGAAAATTATACAAATCTAGATAATGATCCAAGATGACCTTGGGTATTATGAGACTTAACTGTTTGAATGGGGAAAGATTTACGACCAAATCAGTATTATGATCTGCTAGACCCTAAAACATGAAATTTATATAAACCAAATCCAAATCGTGTCTGGGCATATATTCCTGAATCTATGGAAAAGCTTATTAAAGAAGAGCGGGTTATTTTTCCAATAGATACGAAGAAGCGACCAATGCGTAAAAGATTTCAAAATGAGCTCAAAACAGATATGAATCCTATATCATCGTGGATGACTGAAGTTTGACTGAATACAGAATGATCAAAAGATATCCAGAAAATTTTTTGAGAGTCTAACTTTCAATATGCAAAACCAAAAAGTCTCATCAAATATCTCATAAATTCTTCTACCAAAAACGGTACTATCCTCGACTTCTTCGCTTGATCTGGTACGACCTGACATGCTGTACTCGAGCTCAATCATGAAGATGGAGGCAAGAGGCAGTGTATCCTCGTGACAAACAATGAGAACCAGATAGCAGAAGAGGTGACCTATCCTCGCATGCGGAATGTGATATCAGGATATGCTGATGTCGCAGGGATTCCTGCGAATCTACGGTATTATCGGACAGGATTTATCTGAGTAGATCGGTCGATCGATGATCTGAGAGCGAGATTCATGGGGAGATGTACGGAGATGCTGCAGATTCGAGAGAGTTGTTTTGCGGAGTATAAATCTGAGCAAAATCCCCCTAACCCCCTTTCTCAAGGGGGAATTTGAAAGAGTGAATATTTTAGAGTATTTCAGAATAGTGAGCAGTACCTCGCTATCCTCTATCATCCCTATGAGATAGAGAGGCTTCGAGATTTTGCTCGTGATAATATGAAGAGGATAGTCGTCTATATATTCTCTATGGGAGGGGAGATATTCGAGGAAGAACTGGCTCATCTCTCCGACCTGATGCGTATCGAGACGATTCCTGATGAGATACTCCAGACCTATCAGAAAATATTTGGATTCTAATTTTTCATACTATGCTCCTCAAAAACTATCAAGAAAAACGAGTCCAAGAACTCTATAGTACCACCATGAGACTCCTCGCTGGTACCGACTCTCGATCTATCGTGTTCAAAGCTCCTACAGGAAGTGGGAAGACCGTGATGATGCAAGAGTATCTTCGCAGATTTGCAGATACTCCTCAGGATCGCGAATATGCCTTTATCTGGATATCAGTCAACGATCTCTCTCGGCAATCCAAACGGAGTTTTGAACGCAATCTTGCGGGGTCGTCACTCCACTTTTCTGAGCTTTCGGATATCACGGATCGTGAGCTAAAAAAGAATGAGATACTTTTTATCAACTGGGAATCGATACGATCTATCGATCGCTCTACAGGAGACTGGAAAGTGCTCGCCATGAAGGATAATGAGAGAGACGAGAATCTCCCTATCTACCTCGCCAATACACACGATGCAGGGAGAGGGATCATCCTGATCGTCGATGAGAGCCACAGGTCACTCGCCACCCCAAAAGCCCAAGAACTCATCCTGACATATATCAAGCCTCAAATACAGATAGAAGTGTCGGCTACACCCGATAGTATCTGATATGATTCCAAGATAGAAGTCAAGATCGAAGAAGTGATAGAGGCAGGAATGATAAAAAAGGAAGTGCTCATCAATCCTGGGCTTGGTGATACCGAGAGTGTGTCTGAGACAGATAGATTCGTCCTCGGTGCAGCTATCGAGAAGGCTCGCGAACTCAGGGAGATATATGAGTCAATCGGCTCTCCTGTGCGTCCACTCATATTGGTGCAGCTCCCGAGCGAGTCCAAGTCTACCAGTGAACTCGATAAGACAAAACTCGCACGAACACTACAAGTACTCGATCGATACTTCAATATCAATACCACCAACAAAAAGCTCGCTATCTGGCTCTCTGAAGACAAAAAAAATCTCGATGGGATAGAGAATTATGAGAGTCCTGTCGAGGTACTCATATTCAAGCAAGCTATTGCTACAGGATGGGATTGTCCGAGAGCTCAGATTCTCGTGATGTTTCGTGAGATTGGATCAGTCACTTTCGAGATACAGACTGTGGGACGCATACTCCGCATGCCCGAACAGAGGCACTATGAGCAAAATGCTCTCAACATAGCCTATGTCTATACTGATCTAGAAAGGGCGATGATAGGTATCCATGATATGGCAAAGAATCTCATAAAGGATAAGTTTGCAGTGAGAAAAGAATCATATGAATCCATCGGTATCACGAGCACCTATCTCAGACGCACCGAGTACAATGATCTGGGATATTCATTTTATCGCCTACTTACCGATACATTTCTCTCTATAATCGACTCAGACAAAGATGCTCTATTCGATACCAATATAGCCAAACTCCAGAAACAATGAGTAAAAACGGATGATGTACTCATCAAGAATAATCTCATCATCGATGGGCGTATCCTCGTGGATATCGATCACCGAACAGGCGAGGCGATATACTCTGATACCACTATCGAGACGAAGACGGAAGAAGATCTCGTGAAGCTCGCATTCGATGTGTTTGCTCGTGAGCAAGTGCGCCCACAATTCACCAATATTGCGAGATCATACAAGGCAATTATAGAAGCACTCTATATCACTCTGGAGGAGCATTGTTTCGGGAGAGGATATTCGAGATACTATTTTCAGTGTCTCATTCTCACGAATCGAGATTTTTTTATGGATGTGCTCACGAGGGCAAAAGAAAACTATCTCCCTATCCGTCGAGCCGAAGTCGAAGCAAAACGCAAAGGTCAGATATTTACGCGTATTTGGGAAGTACCAACTTTGACTCCCTTTCCAGAGAGTACTATTTCTGTAGGCTATACGAGATCGATCATAGAGCCTTTTTATACAGGAACTCTGACAAGATGAGAAAGGCTATTTATCGATGAGTATCTAGAGAAAAACGAGCGAGTACAATGGTGGTATAGAAACGGAGTAAAATCAGAGCAATTCTTTTCAATTATCTATATTGATGCCAGTGGAGAGACTCAGAACTTTTTCCCTGATTTTATCGTTCGGTATATCGATGGAACTATTGGGATATATGATCCCAAGGATGGATTCACTTTGGCAGAAGGAAAATATAAGCATCAGGCACTCACAAAGTATATCCAGAACGAAAATGATAATGGTATCAAGATTGTCTGATGATATGTCCGAGTTCACGGAGAAGAAAATCATACTTTCTATACAACGATATCAGATGATTATTCTGTAGATGGGATGGGGGGTTGGGAGAGAATATAGGTGTTTTTTATCATAAATGCCGAATAGTGTTATATGTATAGAATGAAAAATTATACTTCAAGATCCAAACAGAAATAGCACAAAAATTAGGAGTAATAAAACAAGAAGAATGAGAAATAAGAGTTGTTGAGCCTACAAATTAGCTTATCGAGATTGCAATTATTTCGCCACTTCACTTGATTGGTTGACTCTCATTGATACATATTCTATAAGTTCGGATATACAGATTGCAGATTATGCAGCTGAGAACACGGTGAGCTATATCTCTCGGGTAGTGTGCAAATCTCTGATCACATATCTCTCGTGCTCGTGCTCTTACCCATCTCGAATATCGTAGATGCTCGAGATCAGATGCTCTCGATAGTCATCTATACAGTTGGAATCCTCCTCAGATGAGTCAAAGTACGAACATTGTGACTTAATGTAACTTTTTGTGTGGTTATTTTTATGAGTTTATGCCATACTGATGCCATCTAATTCATAAAATATATCACATATGGATAAAAA
>JAYTYQ010000020.1:0-1026 GCA_043742285.1 Candidatus Altimarinota bacterium | reverse complement strand
ACAGGACTAGTAGGCTCTATAATACTTTCCCAATGAAGAGTTCTGAGTAGCAAGCGACTATCTAGGAAAATAGCAGTAGTTTCTCGAGGAAAATTTTCTCGTATACGGGAACGGTTTTTACAGATCTTTTCTCCATAAAAATCGAAATCCCCCTTGCGGGGGAAATCTCAGGTGCCGTTTGGCAATAGTGTATCATCAGTATATCAGTTCCTTTTCTAAAATCAAATTATTTTTAACCTTTTCTCTTATGCACCGAACACATACTGCTGGCGAACTGACATCATCTCACATCTGACACACTGTCACTCTCGCAGGCTGGGTTGCCAATCGTCGTGACCATGGAGGACTCATCTTCATCGACCTCCGTGACCGATATGGTATCACACAGACGGTCTATGATCCCACAGAGAATCAGGATGCCTGGAAAGTGGCAGATACATTCCGATCTGAATTTGTCGTGAAGCTCACAGGGATTGTTCGTGCTCGTCCAGAGGGTCAAGCGAATAAAAATCTCTTAACAGGTGAGATCGAAATGATTATCTCTCATGCAGAAATTCTCTCGAAGTCGGAAGTTCCCCCATTCGAGATCAACGAACATACATGAGCGAGCGAGGAGATCCGACTCAAGTATCGCTATCTCGATATGCGTCGTAAGTCGATATTCGATAAGATCGCTTTCCGTGCCGAGATGAATAAATATACTCGTGACTGGTTCACGGATCATGGATTTCTCGAAGTACAGACTCCGATCTTCACGGTCTCTTCTCCAGAAGGCGCTCGTGACTACCTCATCCCATCTCGTATACATCATGGGAAGTTCTACGCACTTCCTCAGGCTCCTCAACAATACAAGCAGCTCCTCATGGTCGGCGGAGTGGATAAATATTTCCAGATCGCTCCATGTTTCCGAGATGAAGACCCGAGAGCGGATCGTCACTCCTGTGAGTTCTACCAGATAGACTGTGAGATGAGTTTCGTCGAACAGGATGATGTATTTGGTGTCGCGGAGTCTTTTGCGAAAGATCT
>JAYTYQ010000019.1:0-1274 GCA_043742285.1 Candidatus Altimarinota bacterium | reverse complement strand
CAATGCGTATCTCTATGCAGCGGCTCGAACTCAGACGCTTCATACTCTCGTGAAACCCGCACTTGAGAGATGAGATATCGTCATTTCGGATCGATCATTCCTCTCCTCGTGTGCTATTCAGGGAGAAGCACAGTGACTCGGAATCGAGGCGGTTCTGAGGATCAACGAAGAGGCAATCCATGGAGTGCTTCCAGATGTTGTTTTCTATCTCGATGTTGATATTGACCTTGCACTTTCTCGTACTTCTGATGCCATCGGAGACAAGTTCGAGCGGGAGTGAAAAAAATTCTATGAATCGATAATTAGAGGG
Organism: Candidatus Altimarinota bacterium; assembly: GCA_043742285.1. Lineage (GTDB taxonomy): Bacteria > Patescibacteriota > Gracilibacteria > BD1-5 > UBA2023 > STC-74. Next base: position 964 of record JAYTYQ010000019.1, on the reverse strand, counting down.
TATGAAAAGTGTGAAAAACTCGAAATCATACAATGACGATTTATAAGGATAGATGCAAGTGGTGAGAAGGATGCAGTATTTGCTCGTATTATTTCAGCTATAACTTTCTAGATATGGGTATATTCGGCTCTCCTATATTTGCTTTTAGCGCAGTCATATTTGCTATCATAGTCGAAGGGCGATATATCTATACGATAATCATGAGGCGTACGATTCCGAATTTTACAGGATGGTTTATCATTGCTTTATCGATGAGTTTCGTATTTTTCTCTTCTCTTTCAGCATGAGCAGGGTCGACTATATGGCTCATCGCTACTCTTGCAATCATGCATACTATAGAAGCTATCCTTTCTCTTTTTTTATGGATCATTTCTTATCACGAGACTAGAGAAAGTCCTCATCTTCATCGCATTATCGAGTCTGTGAGTATGGTATTTGACCGATAATCCTCTTTATACTATCATCATCAATACCCTCATCGATAGTTGTGGAATGCTCGCTATCTCTTATAAGCTCTTCCGATTTCCAGAGACAGAAGATACTGTAGCTTGGTGAGTATCAGTTCTCATCTATGGTCTCGACATATTTGCTGTGACAAAGTGGGATTTTGCGAATAGTTTTTTCATTATTATGAATTTCATAGAATGTAGTATTATATTTCTTCTCTGTTTTCGCCATATGCATATACTGGAGAAAATTCGGTTCCGCCTTGCAGTATTTCTTCATATTCGACTCTAATCTATGGCTATTCAAGAACTCATCTCATCACTTCAGACTCACTGAAAGCGATTTCCTGCCGAGAAGGTGCATGCTCAGAGTATTATCAGCTTTCTTGAGAACAATCAGGAGAAATCTTTCCACAATCATCACTGGGAAGATGGACATATTACTGCCTCGATGCTTATCGTAAATCAAGATTTCACGAAGGTGCTGCTTATTTTTCATAAGAAACTTCAGCGTTGGC
>JAYTYQ010000018.1:0-1844 GCA_043742285.1 Candidatus Altimarinota bacterium | reverse complement strand
AGCTCATCTCTGAGCTCTGCGGCACGTTCGAAGTCCAGGTTGGCGGCAGCCACATCCATTTCGAGTTCGAGCCTCTTGATATAGACAGAGAGCTTCTCCTTGCTCATCTCACCTCAGGCGAAGATCTCAGTTTTTTTGCGAGGGATGCCGATCTCCTTGATCGAGGAGATGATAGTGGTCGGCGTGATACCATGTTCCTCATTGTAAGCGATCTGGACATCTCGCCGACGATTGGTCTCAGCGATAGCGTCGACCATAGCTGTCGACTTCTTGCATCCGTGAGAATACATGATGACGTATCCATTCACATTGCGAGCGGCACGTCCGATGATCTGGAGGAGGGAAGTTTTCGATCTCAGGAATCCGATCTTCTCCGCGTCGAGTATTCCGATGAATGATGTCTCCGGGAGATCGAGTCCTTCCCTGAGGAGATTGACTCCCACGATCACATCGATCACGCCCATTCGGTAGTCACGCAGGATCTCGAGTCGTTCGATCGTCTCGATCTCCGAGTGGAGATAGCGCACCTTGAGTCCATTCTCAGCAAAATAATTCGCGAGGTCTTCGGAGGATTTTTTCGTGATCGTGGTTATGAGGGAGCGTTCACCGCGAGAATTCGCTGCTGCGATATTGCGCATGAGGGAGTCAACCATATATTCCATATCTTCGATCGTGATCTCAGGATCAAGGAGTCCCGTCGGTCGGATCACTTGCTCGACTATAACCTTCTCATGAGTTGCCTCATATCTCGAAGGAGTAGCGGAGACGAATATCGTCTGTCCGATCTTCTGTTCGAATTCTTCGAACCGGAGAGGTCGGTTCTCCATAGCAGATGGCAGGCGAAATCCATATCCGACGAGATTCTCCTTGCGCGCGCGATCTCCCGCATACATCCCACCGATCTGTGGGATCGTGATATGCGATTCGTCGATGAAGGTGAGGAATCCTTCCGGAAAGAATTCCATGAGGGTCGCAGGAGGCTCTCCTGGATTGCGATTGCCAAGGTACATCGAGTAGTTCTCGATCCCATTGACATAGCCAACTTCCCCGAGCATCTCCATGTCATATTCCACGCGCATCTTGATACGTTCAGCTTCGACGAGTTTTCCATTTTCTGTGAAGAATCGTACCTGCTCTTCCATCTCATGCTTGATCTTTGGGAGGACGGATTCGATGATACCCTTCTCTGTGACAAAATGCTTCGCAGGAAAGATGGTGATCTCGCTGAGCTCTTCTATGAATGCATTGGTGAGGTGTTCGATACGCGTGATACGATCGAGATTGTCTCCGAAGAATTCGAATCTGATAATCGATTCACTCGATGATGGCCAGATCTCAAGGGTATCTCCCTTCACGAGGAACATCCCAGGCTTCCAGTCTGCGGTCGATCTCGTGAACTGTACCATGACGAGCTCACGGATGAGATTCTCGATGATATAATCTTTCCCGACCTCGAATCTGAGACACTGTGCTTCATACTGATCGACTTCACCGATCCCATAGATACAGGAGACGGATGCGATGATGATGACATCTCGCCGAGTGAGGAGTGACTCAGTTGCCGCATGTCGGAGACGATCGATCTCTTCATTGATCGTGGCTTCTTTCTCGATATAGGAACCTGTCTTCACGACATATGCTTCTGGCTGATAGTAGTCATAGTACGAGACGAAATAATGCACCGCATTCTCAGGGAAAAATTCCTTGAACTCCTGAGCGAGTTGCGCGGCAAGAGTCTTGTTGTGTGCCATGATGAGTGCTGGCCGCTGAAGCTCTGAGATGATATTCGCCATGGTGAAGGTCTTTCCAGATCCCGTCACACCGAGAAGCGTCTGGAAGTCATT
>JAYTYQ010000017.1:0-6210 GCA_043742285.1 Candidatus Altimarinota bacterium | reverse complement strand
AGAGAGAGAGAATGTCAAGTCTATTTTGTATATTCTATCTTTGTCAATGTCTACAACTTGCATTTCTCCTATTTTTTCTCACTATGCTTATGTACTCTCTTCTATGCATTTTTATCTTCACATTCCCTTCTGCCGACAGAAGTGTCCGTATTGCAAATTCGCGCTCACACCTATTTTCAACGAAGCAAAAAAGAAGAGATATATTGCTCATCTGCGACAAGAAATCAATACTTACCTTTTGTCATCCTGAGGAACGAAGGATCTGTCCTGAGTTGGAGCAGATTCCTCCTATTGTCGGAATGACAAAAAAGCCAAAACCATCTATTTCTGATGAGGCACACCATCAGTACTCTCACTCGATGAAGTGGCGGACATACTCTCTTGTTTTAAACGAAATGAAAATACTGAAGTTTCTTTCGAATGCAATCCGGAAGACATCACGAGTGAATACGGAGAATGACTCCTCTGACTTGGTATCAATCGTCTCTCGATCTGAGTGCAGAGCTTGAATAATGAGACATTGAAGGCCATTCATCGAAGTGATCGAGAGAGCATATTGGATGCGCTATCATGCATAACAGATATAGTTACACATACGCAAAGGAGTCAAAATAATAATTTCGAAGGTGGAGAAAATAGTACCGCTCTGTCTTCTGTCTGTGTAAGTGTATCTCAACTACCTTCACTCAACATCGACTTCATCATTGGGCTTCCATTCTCGAAGTCGTGAGAAACATTGGATTGAATCAAGGCACTTCATCAAGCATTTCCCTTCATGACCCATACCAGCGTCTACATGCTCGAAGATGGTCACTATCCAGCATCTTGGAAGCAAAACTCGATGAATGAAGAACAGATAGAGAGAGAGTATAGCGAAGTATGTGAATATTTCGTTTCCATTGGGTGGCATCACTATGAGATCTCGAATTGGTCGAAGCCTGGATACGAGTGTAGGCACAATCAGTGATACTGGGATCACTCGGAATATCAGGGATTCGGACTCTCAGCCACGAGCTACTCGGACTCGACTCGTTCAGAGAAGAGTACGAGCTTCGCAGGATACTATCGTGGCGAGAAGAGCTATGAGGATATTCTCGATGATGGTGCCATAGCTCTCGAGAAGATCATTTTTGGAATTCGCACTTTTTCCCTTCTGGAAGAGGATTTCGATAGAGAAATCCTCAAGGAACTGAACGGGCAATGATATATAGAAATACCGAATGGGAAAATTGTCCTCACTCCGACTTGAATTTTTCGCGAGAATACTATAATCAGAAGGCTTATAGTATAAATACAGATACAGTTACACATACACATACACGAAAACGCAAAGGAATACAGCATTGATCTTGGAAATATACAGCAACACTCCTCTGTGTCTTCTGTATTTGTATCTGTCTTCTGTATTTGCAAAAAATGCCGCCTTAGCTCAGTTGGTAGAGCATCCCCATGGTAAGGGGAAGGTCTCGGGTTCGTGTCCCGAAGGTGGCTCCATTATCTCATAAATATCAAAAAGTGAAATGATTTTTTCTAAACCTCCAGAACCTGAATGATGAAAAAAACCAGAAATTGGGAGCGGATGACAAGCAAATAGTACACAATGGCCAATTTGAATAAGAGTTGCAAACGCCTTAAAAACACCTTATGTATGAAAGAACTGCGACAAGAATTGAGAAAGAGAAAAACTTGATAAATGCGAATCTAGCTGGAGATAAATTGGAATTAGAAACTAAAATTTGCTTTCCCCATATTTTCTCTATAATCCGAATTATTGACATCCCCGAGAGGGGATTTTAAAATGCTTTGACGGAGGGCGATTTTTCCATATAATCTCGGACGTTCAGCGAGAACAATGAATTATCTCTCACTGCTCCTCGGCTCCCTACCTGTATCCTATTTTCTCATATCTATCAGCTAAACCTTTTTTATGTTCAAATTCCTCACCGAAGCAAAACAAGAACTCGAGCACGTCGTCTGGCCAACCCAGAAAGAGACACAAAAATATATGACCTATACGGTCGGTGTGATTATCACTATGGCGATCCTCCTCGCTGTTATGGGGTACATTCTCCGCTCGACGCTCTCCATCATTCGTGATCAATTCCCGCACCAGAATCTCACAACGAGTATCTCTGGTGAAGCTGAAGTCAAACGTGATGATGTCAATAACATTATTCGATCATTCTCTGGCAGAACGAATAAAACAAAACTGAATACTCCAAAAGCAGATGCAACTGGAACATGACTCATCCAAGTCACACCGATCGTACCGATTGCTCCCGTTGGACAGTAATCTTCAAGATTTTTTAACCCTCCACTCTATTATGTTTGATTTTTCTACCAAGACTCTCTGAGAATGGTACGTCATTCGCGTCATATCTGGAACCGAAGAGAATGTCCGTCAGTCACTCATGCAACGCAGAGAGGCATTTGGACTCGAACAGTATATTCTCGATGTATTTGTGCCGACACATGACTCCATCACGATCCGTGCTGGTGGCAAGAAGGTACAACGCAAGAAGAATATATTCCCATGATATATCCTCGTTCAGATGATCGTCACCAATGAGAGCTGGTACATCGTGCGCAATACACCCAATGTGACAGGATTTCTCGGTGCTGGTACTGTTCCTGTCCCAGTTCGTGGTGATGAACTCGAGAAGCTCAAAGGGATACTCACAGAAAAAAGTGAAGAATATCGAACGGATATGCAGATCGGGGACTATGTCGTCGTGAAGAGCGGTCCATTCGAAGGCAGTGAAGGCAAAATCATCGAAGTGAATACCGGAAAATGAGCTATCAAAATGATGATCAATCTCCTCGGTCGTGATACCCCCGTGGAGATCGAGTTCGGAAGTGTGAAGTCCAAGAAATAAGATAGAGTTGCAATGTGAACAAGTTCCACCATACAGGTCAATTTCTCTGGCCTTCCAAAACTCGAACATTCTAAGATTCCAACCATTCAATCATGCGCATTGCTCTGATACTTCTCTCCATCGTAGCACTCCTCTTCATCGGGACCATATCCTGGTATCTCATGAAGTCAGATGGAACGTGGTTGACAGCATCACAGAATACGCATCAGAACGCAGGCATCGATATAGAGACTCTCAGATACCAGATCAAAACTGAAGAAAAAATCAAAGCACTCGAAACGACCATGAATGAGCTCTCGGGAAAGAATAGAACGCATAGTGCACAAGAACCGATGATGAATACCAATACTGGAAAAACTGTCGTCAAAGTCTCAGGAAAGTTCCTCGCTCAAGTCATGCCGGCCGTGACACTCTCTCTCACGGAGAATACTGGAATATTCGGACTCTATACATTCGATACGAATACTGCCTACTCAACCTATGAAGATACCAAGCTTGGCATGAGGGTGATCGCGAGCTCCATCGGCTATGATGCATTCTTGAAGAACATGCGAGCCATCGGAAAAGAAGTCTACTCAGTGAATGAGGCCAAAGGATTCACTTCCAGGGCCTTCTATCTCAATCCTCCAAAAACTGATACCACCGTCCGTCTCGTCCTCGAATCTGAGTCTCAGTCAATCGCCCTAGACATCCCGAAGTCGACATTCCCCATACTCAAAAAACTTCTCTCCAAGAAGAAATAGAATTTGCATTTTGTATTCCATCTATCACTATCACTAACAATTCTCACTCATGTCTAGCAAAAAAATACTTCTCACTCTTGGCTGACTTACCGAACTTCAGGAAGAACTCAGATTTCTCCACGAAGAGAAGCGTGTCGAAATTGCCGAGAAGCTCAAAGAAGCTATCTCCTATGGTGATCTCTCAGAAAATGCTGAGTACCAAGAAGCCCGTGATGAGCAAGCTCAAGTAGAGCTGCGTATCGCAGAACTCGAAGATATGCTCAAGCCAGGAAGTTATGACCTCATCGATGATGAGAAAAACATGAAGAAAAAAAGATCAGGAATCAACGTGGGTAATACAGTCATCCTCGAAGAAGTCGGTGATAAGAATCGGGTGACGTATTTCATCGTCGGTGCTCAGGAGGCCAACATTTTCGAGAATAAGATCTCCAATGAGTCTCCACTTGGGAAGTCACTCATCGGGAAAAATACCGGAGATACTGCGAAGATGACTGCTCCTTCTGGAACTCGAGAGTACTCGATCATTGATGTCAAATAATCATTCTACTCATGCTGTTGCGCGACCTCCATTCATACTTCCTTGAGTATACGATCACCGTTCCTCTCTTTGCACTTTTCTTTGCAATCTGTGTGAAGGGATTTGTTCATGCACTCAAGGGGCACTTCAGTATGGCACGTATGTTCGGAAGTGGTGGGATGCCTTCGGCCCATTCGACATTCGTGGTATCACTTGCGACCTCTATGGGTATGAAGTTTGGCGTCTGGAGTGATATGTTCCTGATGGCACTTGTCTTCTCGATCATCATCATCTATGATGCGATGAATGTTCGTTACCAAGCAGGACTCCATGCCAAGATACTCAATCGTATGAACCACCCAAAAGAAGAAGAGCTCAATGAATCGATCGGTCATACTCCTGCAGAAGCCCTTGTCGGTGGTATTATCGGATTCTGAACAGCAGTATTATTGCTTGGAGTATAAGGACTGAGTACCTCGAACATACATTCTCAATTCTACAATCTAAGTTCTTTTTTTTCCATGTTCTCTATCCACGACGAACAACACATCATAGAACTGCTTGAATCGCATGGACACAAGCATTTTCGCTATGCTCAGATCGAGAATGCTATCTACAAGAATCTCCTCACAGACTATGATCAGATCGAGACACTCCCGAAGGAGATTCGAGAGCTCCTGAAGGCACATTGCTTCTACAATTCATTGAAGATCCACTCCGAGATAACAAGTGAAGATGGCCAGACAACGAAGTTCCTCTTCAGGACCCATGATGACAAAATGATCGAAGCGGTGATCATGCGCCATCTCTCAGGACGCAATACGCTCTGTGTCTCATGTCAAGCAGGATGTCCGATGGCATGTAGCTTCTGTGCGACTGGGAAGCTCGGACTCATTCGCAATCTCGAATTCTATGAGATCATTGATCAGATCATGATAGCCAATCTCCTTCTGGCAAAAGAAGATAAAAAAATCCGAAATGTCGTCTATATGGGTATGTGAGAACCGATGCTGAACTATGATAATGTCGCACTTTCTATCCATATTGCCAGTGCTCAAAAAAAACTCGACCTCTCAAGTCGTCGTATCACCGTCTCGACTTGTGGTATAGTTCCCTGAATATTGAGACTTGCTGAGGATTTCCCTCAAGTATCGCTCGCCGTCTCACTCCATGCACCCAATGACGCAGCGCGCAAGCGGATCATGCCCGTCGAGAATACCTATCCGATCGATACACTCATGGCAGCACTCGATACCTATACAGAGAAGACGAATAAGCGAGTCTTCTATGAGTATATCATGATCGCCTGAGTCACAGATCGTCCTGAGTTCGCTCACGAGCTCGCGCGACTCTTAGATGGACGGCTCGCACATGTGAACTTCATCCCCTACAATCCTGGAGAAGGGATCATGGGCAATGGATTCCAGCCGACAACCAAGATCATGATCAAGAAATTCCAGGATACACTTGAGAAAGCAGGAATACCCTCCACCGTACGTCACACGATGTGAGATGATATCGATGCCGCATGTGGACAGCTTGCACTCAAGGAAGAATGAAAATCCCTTGCCGAAGAAGAAGGCAAAGGATTGAAGAAACTCGTGGAGGGATATTGGACTACGAAATAGAAACTTACTGATGATCAGCTAAAATTTTTTCTAATTCTATCAAAGCGAGTTTTATGAGATTAGTTGCACCGAGTCAAGTTTCTTTGCATAATTTATTATATCGAATTGCATCCGCATCTCTGAGTCGAGCCGACACAACAATTGCTCAATGTTGTTTTTGTTTATTGAGTGCATTCATTAGTGCATCTTGGATGTTTAGCGGGAACAACTGTATTTGGTCAATTTGAGCTCAATGATCACCAGATAAATCATGTCCTTGTACTCTTGTATTTCATATAGCTGTCATAAAAACATACTGTTAATAATATTCGCTAGATGTTACTCTCTCTCTGATTTGTCAAATTATTTTTCCTAGATTCTATTCTGAAACGCCACACTTGTCATTTCATCAAAACAGGTCATCTGGAGTAAAGTAATCGAGTCTTTTTCTTGGTCTTGAGTTTAGT
>JAYTYQ010000016.1:0-6598 GCA_043742285.1 Candidatus Altimarinota bacterium | reverse complement strand
AGTCTCAGAAATATTCTCAAGGAATTGGAATCTGATACTGGAAGTAGACGAGTCAAAACTGATCTCACGGATTGGGCAAAGCAATGAGTTCTTCTTCTCAATGCAGTCCTCACCGTTCGTGAATGAGAGGCTGCATCTCATCAATGAAAATGATGGGAACAATTCACGGATAGAGTGATATCAGTTCTTTCGGAAAAACGAGAGGGAATTATTTTCATTCTCTGGGGGAACTCTGCGATTGCGAAGAAATCTCTCATTGATGCCCATAAGCACCATATCATCACGAGTCCTCATCCAAGCCCATTTTCGGCTCACAATGGTTTTTTTGGGTCTCATCCTTTTTCTCGAACGAATAGTTATCTCAAGGAAGATCGAAGGGAAGAAATATCGTGGTAGGATACTATCAATCAGACATCCTATATTTTCCCTTGCTTTTTCTCCTCTTTCGACCAATATATCTATGTATTAATCATTATCTATGACACCTACTACACCCACTCCTGAAATCGAAGAGATAACTGAAGTTCATGCATCAGGCAATGCGACAGCTACAACGATTCTGATCACTCTTCTGATCACCATTATTATTCTACTGGGACTAGAGTATTTCTACCAGATTCCATCACGATTTTTTGTCTGAACGGAAAAGGTGAAGATCGACATAGTGACGTCGACACTCTCATGATCGAAACCCATTGCGAACGTCTGTACGATGGAATATGCACCAGTGTGTGGAAGTGATGTGAAGACTTATTCCAATGCCTGTATAGCGAGAGGAGCCTGAGTATCCATAGCGCATGATGGAGTATGTGCGAACACATCCACGCAACCTCAGACAGGAGGAAGTGACGTCATACTCATTCAGAATGTCACAAATACAGGAAACATATTGTCAGGCAATACAGTTGTGAATATGAATCCAGCTCCAGTCGCGGAGATTGCGACCCCAAATCCATCTCCTATAACTTTCGATACGGGAAGTTATCAGATCTATTCGAATACATCTCTTGGGTATACCCTCGCACTTCCGAGGTCGGTATACTTCCAAGGCTATGGTGCTCGCGATGGCGCCAACCATGCTCTCGCTGTCAGTCTCACGGCCTCAGGTACAGATACATTCGAATGAGCGGATGTGAGAGTGTACTATTACAAGACTGAACCCATCGATGTCATGGCGTGAGCAACTCGGGTGAAGACCGCCAGTGGAACGATCATCATCGATGCATTGAATCTCGCCAATCCGAAAATACAGAAAATAGTCGATACGATCCGGATGAGTGCGAAATAAAGAAAAGATGAATATAAATTGACTTGGGGGGTATCTATATACTCGCAAGAGTTCCACACTTTCTTACTATTTCGCTATGATGAAGTACATCACAATTATCTGTATCTTTCTTCTATCTTATGGTATATCCTTTGCTCAAGAGACAAAAACGCCATCAGGGATAATAGCAAAGATAGAAAACTACAACGTCGTACTCTATAAAAATAATAAGAAAATAGATACGCTTACGACAAAATGAAATGCCAATTTGGGTGACAATACAGGAATAATATCAATACCTCTTGTACAATATACGGTCTTGTGAGTAGATGATGGTATCCTTTTTATCAAGAAGTCAGTGAATGATGGTATGAGTGGAAGAAATACCTATGGATATTACAGAGCAAATCTCGAATCCAAGAGTATAAAGCTGACGAATATCACAAATAAGGTATGGAAAAAATTATGACTCGATGCTCGTATTTCTAAAAATGATACTGGAGAATGGATAAGTACACTTTATATTTGAAGAGATGATCCTCTTGTTATAGCCAATGCCAAGAAAAATGGATATAAACTCTCTCGCAGAGCCAGTGATGATCACGAGCTGGATGCTGATACTTATACTAGATCCATATCCTCTCTCAAAAGTTTAGGATTATAAATAGTACACAGTAAATATATTATTTTTCTATCTCTCTTCACGGAGAGATTTTTTTGAGAATTTTTATCCGTGATTCATAGTCAGGCATCATCTGATACACCAGATCCCAGAATGGTTTCTGGTGATTTTTTTCTCTGAGGTGTGCGAGCTCATGGACAATGATGGCATCGATACATGGAAATATCTCTCCTGATATGGGAAGATGACGAAGGGTTACGCTCTCGGAATATCCCTTTTGTATAAACCTCTCTCGGTCTTCATTCTCATGAGAAAAATCAAGCCATTCAGCGAGTCGATACGAAAAACAAAGTCAATTCTTCCCGCTACAGCTTCACCACCGTCGTTCTGACTTGGTGACCTTGATGCTGGTATATTGTGGAAGATTCATTCAATGCCAGAGCTCTGGAATGCGTCGCTCCAGATAGGCGAGAAGATCTGACTTCATGGCCCGTATCTCGACATTGCTATATTCTTTTTGTAGAGGATTTTCGTCTTTTGTCCTTCTTCATTTCTGATGCTTCTCGATCCATGATTGTTTCGCATGAATAAACGTTTCAATCTTCGTCACAGAGAGCCTCATAGGCGCACGAACAAGGAGAGTCCCACGCTTATCGATCTGGATGGCAAGACTTCGGCGAGATGTGCGGATCAGTGTATAGTCCAAGTGAATATTTCTAGAGAAAATATTAGAGTACTATCTCCCCCGTCCTGCAGCACGACCAGGACGCTGCTTCATCGGAGGATTGGCGCTCAGAGCTCACTTTCCGAACTTACTTGCGCCTTGGTTCCCGAATCGTGATACCTTCTGGATAGGAATATGTGGTTTTGGTACTTCCGTATCCTCGATTCATACTGAGTGTATCTCAGTATCTTGGAGTGTTTCGTCTTGATCTGCAGGAGTAGACATATGAGAGAGGGTTAAGATAGGAAGATTATAGAAAATCGGTAGATTTTTGCAAGATCATTCTGAGGAATTCTCTATCGTTTCTTCTTTCCGCCGAGAGCCTTGAAGCGTTTGGATCCTCAGGGGCCGTATTTGCTTGGTCATTGCTTTCCGATTTTGGAAAAATCTTTCTTGAGAGTCTCCTCTCGTGCGAGAGCATATTCATCTTCGAGATGTGGTGGCATTTCTTTTCTTTTCATGAGAGGATCATATCGAGAAATATCCTCTTTGCAAGAGGATATTTCCTAGGTGTTTATAAGATTCACGACGAGCTTGATCATCATCTCCTTCTCCCTCGGATGAGACTGAGCGATGAGAAGTGCGAGCGAGACGAGTCCACTTTCATTGATCTTCACCTCCCCATTAGTTCGGAATCGATGACGATTCTTCTCGAGAAACCAGATGAAGAGAAATGCGCCAATTCGCTTGTTGCCATCAGTGAACGGATGATCCTTGATGATGAAATAGAGGAGATGGGAAGCTTGTTCCTCGATAGTCGAGTAGAGATACTGGCCATCGGTGGCTATCACGCTCGAGAGAATGCCGTTGAAGCTCTCATCTTTCTCATTTCCGAAGAGGGAAGTAGCTCCTCACTTTTCTATGAGCTTTTTCCGAAGTTCACCAATCACTCTATGTGCTTCATTATATTCGATGATATAGGTGATATCGGTGCTTCACTCAATCTCGAGACTTCCCGTGTCATATTGATTGAGAAGGACGAAGCTCTCAGTATAGCTCGAGATGATTTCGAGGAATCCTCGGGCTTCGACGAGTGAGAGATCTCACTTGCTCTTCTCAGAGATTATCTGGATCGTCTTCTGAAGCTCATCGAGTCGTTTCTGATTCATCGAGTATCCTTGTACGAGATATTCATGAAGACGAGTCGTTGCCCACTGACGAAACTTTATAGCTTTAGCAGAGTTTGTGCGATAACCTACAGCAAGAATAATATCGAGAGAGTAGAGATTGATTGGTTTGTCAGAAATTGCATTATGCATTTTCTGCATATTGCTTTTTTTATCGACTTCTCCTTCTCGAAAAATATTTTGGATATGCCGAGAGATGACAGACTGATCAGTCTCAAAGAGATTTACTATATCAGCTTGAGTTGCCCATATAGTATCCTCATCTTGATCCATATTGAGCTGGATTTCACCGTTTGGTCACTGGTAGATGATTATTTTGTTATTTTCCATAGCATGAAATTATAATACATACATTATATACAAATGAATAATAAATCAAATCTATTTTCGATACAATTACCTTATCCGTTTGCTCATTTTCGCGATGATAGCATTCGCGCGCTCGACTTCAGTCGACTCTGCGGAGTGGATGATATCAGAGCAGTACTCCTCAGCTCGAGATATCGCTTCTGAGAGTAGAGTCTCGCCTCCTAGTGCGATCGCGACATAGCTCACACGAGCGTCTCACTCATGTGTCTCACGTCTGATGAGTCCGATCTTCTCCATCGGAAGCAATAGTCGAGTGATCCCACTTGCAGTGAGTCCGATCGTACCTGCGAGATCGACCCGTCTCATGCGACCCTCTGGTGCGACCGAGAGAGCATAGAGGATGAGGAAGTCCGACCATCCGAGTCCACCGAGCTTGGCATCGAGCCTACGTGAAAGTACAGTCTCTATGCGAGAAAGTGAGATGAAAAATGAAAGGGTAGGGGAGAGTGATAACATAAAAATATACTTAATAAGTAGTTGACTTATCAAGTATATAGAAAGTGTATTGGAGGTCAAGAGAATTATCTAAAACTATTCTTCACTTTCTATAGAAAAATTATCATAACCTCCAGAATTCGAAAAATTGATCTCGAATGTTCAATCGCTAATTCTATCTATACGGACCGAATCAATTCATATAGTTTGTAGTTTTTCGTAAGTCAGTAATTCTCACTCTGCTAGATTTAAAACTCCTCTGAGTATCCATTCTCATAATTCTTTATTTGAATATGACATAAGTGCTTTTCATCAATCCTGACATATTTTTGAAGTCATTATTTTTCCATTTGGAAGCTTTAATTCAAATGGAGTATCACGGTCTGGGAAAAAATTAGGAAATCTATGATGGATTTCTGCTGGTACCGGTATATAAACTTCATTAGGATTTCTTTTTCTTCAGCTAGCATTCCATTGATTTAAGCCACTCTTTTCATAAACAAAGTGGTTGCTTCAGTAAAGTGGTAAAAATACAGTTTCTGTAATACGCTCTTCGCTTATACTTGTTTTTAATCACTCAATAAGTTTCTGTAGTTCCAATAATGGATCTTCAAGCATTTTTACATCAAATTCATATTCTATGGGTGAGGTTTTGAATTTTTTTAGAAGGGTGCTTTTTGATAATGAGAAGGAATATTCATTTAGTCCATCATCAAATGAGATTGAAGAATCTCTTGATTTAATATTCTTAATATTATCAATTTCAACCAAGTTCATATCCTCTTCATAAATCATAAACTTACCTTTATCTCTCACTACACAATGATATATAGCTTTATCAATTGCATGAGCTCGTTTTGTGAAATCAATGCGCTCGTTACGAAGCTCGGCTATTCTACGAATCATCATTTCAGGATCAAGTGAAGAGTAGCTTATTTTATCTTTGTTAAATTCTGCAACTTTTTGAAGAGAGTTATTATTTCAAGCGAGAAATGTCTTCAGTCAGATTCATAAGCCTCATTTCTTAGCATCGGCCGAAACATCACCACGAGAGAGATCATCAGCTCAAAAGGCTCTACAAAAAACTTTTTCAGCAACTCGATAGTATAGATAGGGTGTCGATGACTCAGAAAATAAGTTTGATAAAGATCATGCAATTTTTAAAAAATCTTCATATTCTTTCCTCTCCTGTGATGTTTGTGAAGTAAAAAACATTAAGAAAGTGATAAAAACATATTTTTAGCAATTCTTTCGATTACTGGTATAGATACTGAGTTTCAAAACTGTTTATAAAGATTTGAGTCAGCGATATTTGGTAGCTTATAGTCTTTTGGAAATCATTGAAAATTAGCACATTCTCTTGGCGTGAGTTTTCTTATACCTTTACTATCTTTTATGAGAGGTACGTTATGTCAGCCTGTACCCATATTTGCTGTTAAAGTAGGACATGCTTTACTTTTATTTTCTCTCACGTATTGTCTTCTCCACTGGTATATAGTATCTTCTTTTACGATCTCATCTTTAATTTTTTCATATAAACTTTTATTATTATAGTAGTATTTTTGATCTACTACTTTTTCTAAGCAGTCATGAATTGTTTTTGTAAGTTTAATTTTTTCTGGAAATTGGAATTTCTTAAATACTTTTTCATCAATAAATCAAACAATATAAATTCGTTCTCTTGTTTGGGGGACATTTCCATATTCCATGGAATTTAAAACCTTATCTGTGATATGATAACCAAGTTTTTCTAGTTCGTTATAGATAATTTTCAAGGTATTTCACTTATCATGATTTTTAAGATTTTTTACATTTTCTAGTAAAAATGCTTTTGGCTTTTTATCTTTTAAAATACGAATAATATCAAAGAAAAGGTCTCATCTTCAATTATCATGAAATCATTTTTTATATCCTGCTATTGAGAATGGTTGGCAAGGGAATCATCATGTTAGTATTTCAAAATCTGGAATTGATTGAGAAGGTATATTTCGCATATCCCCCAAAACCATTGAGTGGTCATTATCCAGTACTCATGCAAAATTATAATCAAATGT
>JAYTYQ010000015.1:0-5192 GCA_043742285.1 Candidatus Altimarinota bacterium | reverse complement strand
GCTTCGAGGGATGAGAGCTTCAGTACAAATGTATTCACAAAATAATACCATACTCCTGATCCAGCAATAAAAAGATTGCCTATCATCGTGAGGAAAAATAAGCATCCATAATAACTATATTCTCTCTTTTTCGAGATTTTTTCGAGATTCTTCTTTCCCTTTCATCTCCAGAAAGATACTCCTGTCAGAAGCATCATACTCAGTGCGGATACTCCATAGATGATGAAGTCTGGGATCGAAAATATAAAATATGATCCAAGAAAACTCCCAAGAATAGAGAGTATCCCTCATCCGAGAAGATACTTCGTGGGGATATTTCCATTTTTATAGAAGAGATATATCCCTCCGAGGACATCGCCTATCTTTCCGAGCTTGAAGGTGATCGTCGCCATCTGTGGTGGTATGCCGAGGATGGTGAGAAATCCGATTCAGAGAACCGATACACCTCACGAAGAGAAACTCCCGAAGTATGCCGAAAAAATCCCTATAAAAAAAATGATGAATAATTTGAGTTCTTCGGACATATTATTCTATCTCAAAAACTTTCTCCGTTCCATAGTAATCCCTCCATTCTTTATTATATTTCTCGAACATACGCGCAAGTCGAGTCTGATCGAGTTCATGGTATCCAAGCGATTCTATAATTTGAAGAAGTTCAGATCGTGTAGCATCGACAAGAGCAGGATCATCTATGACTCGCTCGAACTCTGCAAGATATCAGTATCCAGCATTTTTGTCGAGACAGAGGACGGTCTTTGGAAGCTCATTTTGAAAGGAGCTGTCCGCCGCGGCGGACTGAGGATTCTCCTGTTTCTGTCATTGCGAGGTACGAAGCAAT
Organism: Candidatus Altimarinota bacterium; assembly: GCA_043742285.1. Taxonomy (GTDB): domain Bacteria; phylum Patescibacteriota; class Gracilibacteria; order BD1-5; family UBA2023; genus STC-74. The sequence continues at coordinate 4,354 of JAYTYQ010000015.1, read as the reverse complement.
CGATGCTCTGTACCTGTATGTAACTCATACCCTTCCCTCTCTCTCGACCATTTCGCCTGGTACGAGAATCCTGCTTCGAGTACTTTCTCATCCATTTCATCGAGCGTCATCGGAGCGAGATCGACTTCCCACTCGATACGAGCCGTACCATTCGAGCTCGACTCATCATTCACAGTTGCTTTCACGACTATGATCGTCTGATCTCTCGTCCCACGAGTACGCACGGAGAATGACTTGGCTTCCTTTGTAAGTGTATGCAGTGAATTCGCATCTTCCTGTGAGATATATTCACGAAAAGTACTGAGTAAGTGCAAGGGATTTCCTCACTCGAAATAGTGATTGAGCTGACTCTCAGAATACTCGTGAGTCATATGAGGAAAACTCTCACGAACCTTGTTCATAAAAGCATCCTTCGCTCATATTTCTCAGAGAAGGGTCTTGATTTCGACTTCGTAACTATACATAGGAATATGTGGTCAAAAAATACCTCCAAATTATATGAAAAAGAGAGGTATTTGCGAATGAATTATAGAGAAAATTAGTTTTCCTTGTGGACATAGGAAGTGAAGTTCTCAGCTCCATCCTTATACCTGCCCGTCTCCTGATAATTGCGATCAATAGGGGATGAGAGGATTGAGAAGAGTATCTGGGCAATCTCCATTCCAGGACGGAGAATGATCGGGATCGAACTCATATTTGCGAGCTCAAAGGTGATATGGAGAAAATGTCCAGGATTGATGAGTCCTGCAGTATTATGAACGACCAGTCCGAGGCGTGCGAGTGAAGACTTTCCTGAGAGGTGCGTGAGGTATATATCACTCCCGAATTCTTCGATACTCATACCAAGAACCGTTACTCAAGGACAAAGAATAAATCCTTCTTCTGCGGTCACGGTGAGCTCTTCATACTCTGGAAGAATCTTATTCACAGGGTCAATATTCACTACTGAGTATGGTTTTACAATTAGAAATTTGGAACCCAATCGGATATCATAGCTCGCTGGTTGGAGTCTTTTCGGATCAAATTCCGTGATACGAATATCTCCGGACTCGATACCGGCACGGATATCATGATCTGAGAGATACATACTCATTAACAATTAAAAATTAATAATTCACAATTATTGAATCTATTTCTTCGTGATTTCAACTCAGTTCATATAATACTGAATGATTTTCTGATAGTCCCATCATTGTGAGGCGAAATAGGTTGCACCGATGCCTGAAATACCGACTCCATGACCATTTCTGACTTTTCATACTCATCCAGGATCTTCGACAGATTGGAGGTATGGTATATTCATACAATTCTTACCACCATTAGACTGGCAGTATTCAAGGTAGGATCGAGTCTTCCCATCTGAAGATGAGAAATACCAAGCCTTAATAAGTTCTCATCAGTACTTCACGACTTGCCCCGCCGTTGCATCGACTGCATTCGCAACATTCAGAGATCGCATCTCATAGCCATAACCGAGATATTTCTGGAATTCATCAGGATTATCCGATCCATCATAGAGGAGTGTGGCATATTTTCTGTGTTCCTTATTGATATAGTAGTATGCATATGTTCGTGCGGAGACAACGATCGTTTTGATCTTCTCAGTCAGATCAGTATTCGAAACTTCTCACATTCACTTCAGATAGTCTTCTATGGGAAGTTCGTTCACGATAAGGAGTGTTCCATTATTATTTCTCACGATAATCTTCCCTCGGAAAATATTATCATTGTATTTCCCACTTCTATCCCAATCAGGAATACGACTCCAGGAAGCAATCCTAACGACTTCTCCTTCAAGAGAAAATACTGATCCCGTATAACTGCGATTCCCGAGATGAAGAACGAGTCGATTCTTACCTGATACCTCTATCTCTGCGCGAGATCATTGTCCGAATGAGATTTTTCTCAAGCCCATTCTGAGAATAGGGGGTGTGACCGTTGCTCATTCTATCTGTACGAGACTTCCCGTATAGGAGAGTCGTATTTTGATATGAGGTGAGTTGGTCACTATTCTCTTCGGAACAAGAATGCTACTCATGATCGTCACATTCTCAGGTGAGGAAGTGTCAAGAATCATGTTCATCACTTCATCGAGAGGATATGCATCTATACTGAGTGTCTCAGTATTATAGATAGGCGTTCTCTTCACATCCAACTGAGCAATCCATCCTGGAAGCTCACTGTAGATATTCGTTCATGGACAAGAGGTTGCACTATAGTCACGATGGCCAGCAAGACTATTCACGGGATGTGTCTCGATTTTTTTGCAGTCGATAGTATATTTGCATGGTGTGATAGCTGTTTCCTGAGAAGACAGAGTGATGCCATACTTCTCTGCTGTATAGGTAATAGCATTCTCAAGACCAGATCGTTGATCACGATTCAGATGCATGCTCTCGAAATCTCCAATGACTGATATTGCTACGGATCATTCATTATTCTCTGGAGTGTGTCCCGCTATGACATAGTCTCCACCTGCTCGACCCTCATAGATCGCCCCTCGTTGTCCGATGATATAGTTGTATCCAATATCTCACCACCCTCGAGTGATCGCATGATACTTGTAGATATCATGCAGGAATACCTCATCTGTCGCTTCCTTGTCGAGATTCTCAGCGGTATGATGGATGATGATGCGATCCACTTGACGCACCTTCTGGATAGGCCATACAAGGCGGTGTCCATTCTCGGTTCGCTTCACGGAAGTATATTTCTCTCTATCTGGAAAGAGTCTCTCGAGTTCTTGTCTGCGAATCGTATCGATACTGATATCATCGAGCTGTTTCTGAGTTTTGGGAGACTGACGATAGGTGAGATATTCTTGGAATCTCGTTTTCTGAGAAGAACTCTCTGCATAGCGATAGCTCTCATCAGCTCACCACTCCGCTCGACTCACGATACGAGTTCCAGCATAGGCCGTATCGACGTGTGTAGTCACCTGTCTCGCCTCACTATAGGAACTCATGAGTGCTATCTCTTCTGGATGAAGTGGCGAGGAAGAAATAATACTAAAGTCAACCGTCTTCTGACTCCGTGTGATCCAAGGCGTGGAGAAAATCCGAGTATCATAATGGAGCATATCGAGGTCTTCCCGATCAAGATCCTTCACTCTCTCTCCAGAAGCCGTATGCCAGAGAACCTGTATCTCACTCTCATCTCTACGAGGGAAAGAGAAGTAGAACGCCGTACGTGGTGAATCGAATGTGACACTCGCATCGATGCGATAAGAGTTCTCAGTGATTTTGTCCACATGAACTCCAGAAAGTGGAGACGTATAGATCACATGTTCTGGGAATTTCTCTTGAGAAAAGAACCAAAAAATACCTACAAAAATGAAAAGCGAGAAAAATGAAAAGAAAGAACGCATTTATTTGCCAAAATAATAAAAAATGGGTAAGATGATTTTGTAAAATCTAAATCATCTGTTCTAACGCAATCGATACTATGTTTTTCCGTCCTGAAATCAAGGAATTCACCAAAAATACACTCATTCTGACGATTTTTTTCACGCTCATCCTCCATCTCTCGTGGGGATACATATGACCGTATCTCGGACTCGGCGCAAGTGCGGGCAATGATACGAACTTCATACAGCTCAATACGACCTATCTCGGCAATATCGCAACAGCTGTATCTCTCAATGTGTGACAGAAGGAGAAAGACCTCTCGAAAATCGGATCCAATCTCTCGAATGATATCATCTCTATCGCCGAGGTCCTCGCTCGACCAGCCGTATGAGAGAAGAAGCTCATCGGCTCCAATATGATCGCGATACAATCATACGTGAATGTACTCAAGACCGATATCATTGTCCTGCTCGATAGGACGACGGATCGCACAGTCGCACTCGATGAACATATCGATATACTGAAATCCTACTATACTCGCACCGCTGATCGACTCTCTGTCATCAGTGAACAACTCACCGAACTGAATGGTATCCTCGCTTCTGCCACTCAGGTGAGCACCAGTGCGAAGGCAACCATGGAATCGAAATACCGATCCTTCGACTATACGGGTATCGACACCGTGATCGATGACTATGTGAAGGCGAAAGAGCGGGAGAGTCGTGCTCGTGTCTACTTCGTCTATCTCGAACGATTCCAGCGAGCGTATGGCATCCTCCAAGCCCAGAACAAGATCATTCTCGACACCGTGATCAACAACCGTGAAGCCCTCATCAAGCGCTCTTTCGTCGTGATTCCAGACTCTGGAAGCAACTTCCTCAAGCAGATGGGACTCATCCAATCCGAAGCGGAACTCAAAGCTTCGAAAACTATAGAGTAGAATTTGCAAAAAAATAACAATTGTGGTCTAATCAGTCTATGTTCAAGAAATTGCTGACATCGATATT
>JAYTYQ010000014.1:0-4140 GCA_043742285.1 Candidatus Altimarinota bacterium | reverse complement strand
AAGCCGCATCTTCATGACGAGGGGCTTGGATATAGTGCAGAGACCCAGCACTCGAGAGGTGAATCCCTTCGAGAACATGCGTTTTTCCTGAGCCATTTCTTCCGATGATACAGGTATGTTGCGCGAGAGGGATGATGCTATCGTGATATCCACGAAATCCGCAAATATGAAAGGAAGTGATCATGTGTTTTGGAAAGATTTGGAGGTGAGAGGATATGCGAAGTATAAGATATTATTCTGAGAGAGTTTTCCCGATCTCGATATTTCACAGTCACTCTTCGAATTTCTGTATCTTTTTGGGAAATTTTTTCGTATCTTCAGCAGATGGAAGATTCTCTGGTACAATTCCTCGTTCGATCAAAGTATTGCGGACAGACCGATTATTGGTCATATGTTCATGGGAAATACTTCATTCTGAAGTGAACAGTTTTTGCTTGCTCACATTCATAGCAGTCATCTGATTGGCGAGAGATTGTGCTGTGATGAGGATATCTGGAGCACGATCGACAATTGGTTTCTTGCCTATGATACCATATTTCCTCCTGATATTTTCAGGCTCACTATTGTAGAAAATTTTCTGTCATTTTGCTTTCACAATAGCGATTTCTGGAGAATTAAGTCATCGATGATAGAGTGCACTTGAGAGATTCTTATCCGTTTCGCTGTATTTGTTTCGCTCCTCGAGACGACTCTTATCCGCAAGATACTCCTGAAAGAGCTCTTGTTTGCGTGTCTGATTGGCGAAGTACATCTGAGCGAGAGCAATAGGGGCTTTCTTGGTATCCCCACTCATCGCTATCTGATAACATGCCCTACGAGTGAGGCGGATATCGACTATAGATCTTTTGGCTCACTTACCAACATGGATCATCTTTACTTCATGGTAAAAATGATCCTCTATATTTCCCCCTGTTGTAGAAAATGCATCTCTTGCTCGAGCAAGAACATCTTGGAATTTATTCCAATTGGTATACCCCAGAACTCCATAGAGTTCTCGTGCAGACCAAAACTCTATGCCCTGCGGATCAATATGTCGTATGGATTCGAAAATGGAAGATGGCATAGAAGTGGAAGTATTATATCAGTACTGTTACCAAATGTCTCCCGATCTCACCATCATCATTTTCATAGATATGAATATGATACCCATCCCAGAGATTTCTTGCCCATACGAGTTCCTGAGACTCGATGATATAGTTGTACCACCGTCTCCGTCCGAGAATCTCAGGGTTGAGATTGCCCGTATCTATCGCTCGGCGTATCTTTGCTTCGATATTCATAGAAACTTATTTATCGTATATGTGAGTAATTGCCCATTCATACGAGTCTGTATCATTCTCTCATCGTCACATACGACTTCCAGATTCGACTCATTCTTTGGTAGCCACAAGTGCATCTAGAAAGTCTCCTGACCCTGAAAGAATAGTGATAGTAAGTTTTTGTTGCATTAATTATAGATAGTTAATACTTTTAATAAATTGTTCCATCCACAACCAATCAGGCTCTCATAAACTATTTACGGGTAGGTTAATAATAGATTTTGGCATTCTTTTTGGCCTCCATTTCCGTCAATAAGCCCATCGGTATTTTTCTTTTTCGATAAGTGTACACAGAAATAGAGCAGAATATCTATTCCATAGGCCTACTATGGGACGAAGGACATTTATATCATGACTGCATGTAAATTCCTTGTCTTGATAAAAAGCATTTCCAACAGAGCCATTATTGGAAACTGTAATACAATTTCAAAGATACATTTTTTCAGAAATTGCGTGATTTTTATCAGATCCATCCTTTGAGGAGCTTTCTACATCTTCGAGATCATGTCGTGAAGTAATTCCATTATTATTTTCAGTAGCTCATATAAATAGCACTTCTCCATTTTCTGCTTCAACAGGTTTCTTATTATAAAATCATTTTTCAATAATAAAAATCTGATCATATCGAAACCTTTTCCATGCTTTTGTATCTAACAAATTTGATCAATTCATATCTCCCTTATGTCAGACAAGCTCTGCTATAAATCATAAATTCTTTTCTGAGACTTGAAAAGAAGCATATTGAAATATTTTTTTTCGGAAATCTTCTAGATATATTCAATCATAGCTTGTTTCCATATATGCCTCAGCACACCACTCATCCTCAGCTCATACGACCGCCTTCACCGAGAGTCCTGATACTTCGTCTGAGTTACGGTAGGCATCTACCCAAGATTTTCGGATATCATTCCACTTTCCACGTGCGTCGACTCTTCCCTTATGTTTGCGCTTTTCGAGTCCATCATCTTTGAAGTACCCGAACCATGTCTTTCGTCAGTCATGTCTTTCGCCAGCCTTAAATACCATAATACAAGTTGGCACACTAGCCGCAGGATTAAAAAGTTCATCTGGCATGGAGAGGACGGCAAGGAGTCGATGCTTCGAAAGGACGCGAGCCTTCGCAGCGATGAGGTCTTTCTCATTCTTGATCCCGACACTCATCTGTACGATTGCGACGACGATACCCTTCTGTGGAGCGACGACCGAGAGTGCGTGATGGATGAAGTCCACCTGTCCTGCATTACCGACATCATAGGGAGGATTCAGGAATGCTACCGTCGGATGGTGTATATCTCGTACGATATCTTCGTATGGGAAACAGTCGCCACAATAGATATTGGACTTGCCATCTCATCGCATCATCATATTCGAACACGCATAGGTGAACATCGAGGGACGGAGTTCGACTCCGATGAGTTGATGAGCTCGTATATTCTCTATCTTCTCACGATCATTGCCTGCATCTGTGAACATGCGTTTCATGGCGGCTATGAGAAATCCCCCCGTACCACAGCAGGGATCATAGACGATTGAGTCCTTATCTACATTCGCGAGATCACAGAAAAGGTCGGTAATATGCGCAGGAGTGAGGACGAGTCACTGAGCACCCTCGCCACCTGCATAGCGGATGAATTCGGTATAGAATCTCCCGAGTACATCGAGCCCGGATTGTTCCATCTCGATGAGGGGATAGACATTCATATGCAGATATCGGATCATCTCTTTCACGACTTCGACGGTTTTTTGTCGGATTTTTTTCTTGGTATTCTGGATCTCTGGTTGGGTGAAGAGTGGTTCGTTGAATATCTTACTATACTCACCGATCATCGCCTCTCGATTTTTCACAGCATTATTCTTGAGAGATGAGTCAATAGCAGAAAGGATACTTCTGCATATATCAGATGAGTCCTGATATGTACCATAACTGAGACGAAATGCATCGTTGCTCAGAGCGAGAAGGATCGCAGAGACTATAGTACACCGTGTCGTCTCAGCGATAGAGTATGAGTGATATTCATTATTGAGCTCGATCGCTTTCTTGATGATATCAGTATTTTTGAGATTTTCAGCGAACTGTTCATTCGCAAATATCTTGAGATAATTGTTAATCGAGAGGAGTCGCGTATCAGAGAGCTTTTCGATTGCTTTGGCTCACTTTTTCCAGTGGAAGTTGTTCACGACGAGTTCATTCTCAGTCTCACCACTGACGGCAATAGCGATGACGTCATACTGTGGAGAAAGTCTTTCTGCATAGTGGAGAGCTCACTCTACAGCGTACTTCGCAGTGTCTCATTTTCCATCTTTTTCCGTATGATCACTCACTTTTGCTTTGCACTCGATCACTATGAGATAGTCCATATTTCCTGATGGAAACGTGACGAGAAATTCAGGTTTTCCCACTCATTTTCCTCATTTGGATGCTCAGATAAGCATCTCTACGACTCTTTTATTCATAGATTTCTGCTCTTCCCACTTGATAACAGAGAAAAGAGGGTCGCCCTTGAAGTGATCTCGAACGATGTTCTCGGTATTGCGCTCGTTTGGCATAAAAAAACTGTAATTCCGTGTGATTATATAAAATTACATTTTTTCTTCAAAAGAAAATCCCTTGTCAATCCAGTATTAGATTATATACAATGTATACAGAACTCTCTACTTCTTCTTCGTGATATCGATAAGGAGTGGAGAGGCGATACAGATCGAAGAGTAGGCTCCGACGATTGTACCGAAGAGGAGTGCGAGGGTGAATCCCTTCAGACTCTCAGGACCGAAGAGGAACATCGCGAGAACGACGATGAAGATCGTGAGAGAGGTGAATATC
>JAYTYQ010000013.1:0-2879 GCA_043742285.1 Candidatus Altimarinota bacterium | reverse complement strand
TCGACGACAGCATGGATCATGTACAATATACTCGAAAAAGAGTATTCTGGCAAAAAAAATGTGTATTTTTCAGGGAATTTCGATATTCCATTCTCTGTGACGGTTCTCGATATCCTGAAAAAGGGTATCAAGAAGGGGATTATTGTCGTCGAGGTATCGAGCTTCATGGCATATGGTCTTTGTGGGATGGATCAGTGAGGATTCATGGCTGACTATAGTATATTCACGAACTTCAAGCCCGATCACTTGAATTGGCATAGTGACCTTCAGGACTATCTCGATGCGAAGATGCGAATACTTCATGCTACGAAGAAAACCTCAATCGTGAATCAACAGATTATCGATTATGCGAGAGACCATACCCTCAGAATCGAGATGCCTCAGAATATCCGAATATTTGCTTCTGATTGAGTCACCACAGATAGAACTGATGGTGAGGATATTATTATTTCAGGACTGAGAACGTATAAGCTCTCTGAGACACACTTCTCTGGTATGCACAATGCCATGAATATCCTCTCGGTTGCTCTGATTGCAGATGAGATGGGAATATCCTCAGAGAGTATCAGAGAACATCTCTCAGGGATTCGAGGACTTCCGCATCGACTCGAGAAAATCGGAGAAAAAAATGGTATCATCTTTGTCGAAGACTCGAAATCCACGAGCGCACAGAGTCTCGAGGCAGCACTCGGATCATATGGAGAAGAGAAAAATCTTCTCCTCATCGTCTGAGGATCAGATAAGTGAGATACCTTCTCATATCTCGCACCAAAATTCCAAAAACGCGTCAAGATGATGGCGTGTATCGGTGCAACAAAAGAGCAATTCATCACGATTGCACAACAGGAAAATATCGAATATATCTCGACAGAGAGGCTCTCTGATGCTATCACATGGCTCTATCGACAATGAGAACCAGGTGATGTCCTCATGCTTTCGCCTGGATGTGCCTCATTCGGTCTCTTTCGAGACTATCTCGATCGAGCGCATCAATTCCGTGATGCAGTATCAAAAATCTAATAACTCGCAGTATCAAAAATCCAAAATCCCTGATGACTCAGGGATTTTCTTTATTTGACTTTTCCGGTTCATGCAAGGGTCGAACCCGTTTGCATGATTCTTGGGAGTGTTGATCCAGATTGAGTCGATCCACTTGATGAAGGTGGTGGGATGAGAGGCTGGGTGATGGGAGGAGGAATCATCTGCATCGGGAAGTCTGTGATCTCGAAGAGCACAAACCAACTCTGTCATGCATAGCTTCTGAGAATCTGTCAGAGCTTGGTAGGATCGGACTGAACTCCATTCGCTGTGATGATTTGTTTCAGATTCGTGAGCGATGGACTCAGCGTTCCACTGCTATTGAGCTTGGTGACGATATAGTTGTGACAGTTATAGAGTTTCTGATCTCTCGGTATGGTAGCTCATGACCGATAGGATTCATAGTTCGTTCCAGCAATATCGATATATGCAGTGGTCTCTTGGAGTTTTCCATGAGCATATTCATCGAGTGCGAGCTCGAGACATTTATTGTCCGTATCGACGAGTCTGAGGTTCTTGGCTCGCATAGTGAGCAGAAGTTTCTCGAAGCTGTCTGTGAGGTCATGGCGAGGATCTCGATCGATGGTAGCAGCATTCAGATCGACGAGCAGGTATTTGAGTCCCATTTTCTTCATTCTCTCAATCGTTTCCTCAGGATTGGGAGTGTAGATATAGGTACTGAAGGAGCCTATGAGACTATCATCATAATATCGTTTTCGATTATTGTTGATCAGGTAAGTCATAAATGTTCCAATACGATAGATTCATCCAGTATTGGCTTCCGATTTTTTTGGATAGAGGATTTTTGCATAGAGATAATTTCCAAGGATTTTTGCATCCTGTTGCAATTCAGTCTTGCCTGAGGCCCGTAGCTTCGTGATAACACCATGTACATCTTGGATCTCAAGTCTCTTCCCATTTTCTTGGAAGAATTTGGCTATATCTGCTGAGAGGGGAAGCTTTGATATGTCCTCAATAATAGTCTCAGATGACGCGAGATTCATCGTTGAAATAGGTGCAATATAGTCTGCGCGATATGCAAATATCGCTTCATCTTGGGTCAAGATATTGTACTTGTACTCGTTGTAGTAGGCTGCCCGAAGGTTGTTCCATCCATGAGGGAAGACAGATCTGATGAAGTAGACACCGATGAATATGAAGAGGATGAATGCGAGCGTGAGCTTCCCACTCATGATATCTTCGTCGAGCTCATCGATATGGGAGTATTTCTCGAAGCGATTGGCGGCGAGTCCCATGATGATGAAGAATCCAAAATAGATGAATATACCATACCAGACGATTCCGAAGGCACTGATCATGAAGATAAATCCATAGACACCCATAAACATCATGATCTCCTTCAGTTTTCTATTCGATTCCTCCTCCTCTATAAAAAAATGTACACAAGCCAGAAATATGAGATTCATCCCCAGGATAATGGCGTATCCGAGTCAATTCCCGAGACCAATAGTGTTGAAGTAGTCTGTTATCATCCTATTGGTTCATGGGAGAAAGTAGTAGAGCCCCATGAGAAGGAGAAGTCCGAGTGAGAAGATTCAGAAGATATTCTTGCGTGATCTGACGAACAAGAGAAGTGAGGGAACAAGAGCGAGAAAAATATAGGATATTTCCGTGAATTCCCCGGACTGGTTCTTCTGGAAAGTGAGGTTAGCAGGGAGCTTGAGATAGTTGTTGATCCCCGTGTCATACCCGAAATATCGTCCGAGATCTGCATTCTGCGTCTGGCCACTGGATGTAATAGCTCAAGTGGTTTCATTTTTTATGATTTCCAACTCTTTTTTGGTCTTGAATTGTTCGTAGTTATAGAGAGTGGTACCTCC
>JAYTYQ010000012.1:0-10315 GCA_043742285.1 Candidatus Altimarinota bacterium | reverse complement strand
GCCCATACCGACGATCATCATCGATTTATTCTTCCCTGTGAAGAATATCGCTTTCACGATGGATGCACCGAGTTCGAGCTCATCAAACCTGATATCGATCATTCCTGTGATAATAGCTTCGACTTTTTCAAGGACATGATAGATCACTTTTTTGTCGATGAGTTCGATCTTCGACTGAGAAAGCGCTGACTTCGCAGCCGGAAGAAGCGCGACATTGTAGGCAATGAGGAGTGCCTGTGATGTTCCTGCCATCATGACATCAGACTGGTTAATATCCCCGACCGCTGCATGGATGAAGACGACCTGAGTCTCAGGAGTTGAGAGCTTCGAGAGGGCGGACTTGAGTGCCTCAAGTGAACCATTGGAATCCGCCTTGAGAACGATCTTGAGTTGTTTGAGTGCACCTGATTTGAGCCTCGACATGAGCATCCCGAGAGAAGCTCATTCGAAAGCATGAATGGATTTCTTGTTGCTCGCCAGGAGAAATTCCTTGGCGCGTGTCGTGGCGAATTCCGCCGATGAGACTACTTGAAGAATGTCTCCTCATTCGACGACCTGAGAGAGCCCTGTGATCTGAACTGGAACAGATGGGCCTGCTTCATCGATATTTTTTCACTTGTAGTCCTTCAGTGTTCGTACTTTTCCGAATGCACCTGCACAGACAATATTGTCTCACTTCTTAATCGTTCCCGTATTGATGAGGATTGTAGCGACAGAACCGAGCTTCTGATCGAGATGAGCCTCGACGACCGTTGCGACCCCTCCACGATCTGGATTTGCCTTGAGTTCGAGCATCTCAGCTTGGAGAATGATCATATCGAGGAGGTCTTCGATACCGAGACCCGTATGAGCAGATACTGGAACGACGACGGTTGTTCCTCCCCATTCCTCTGGTTGGAGTCCTTGTTCTGCGAGCTGTCCGCGGATGAGATCGAGATTCGCCCCTGGCTTGTCCATCTTGTTCACCGCAACGATCATAGGAACTTCTGCTGCCTTGGCATGATTGATCGACTCGATGGTCTGAGGCTTCATTCCTTCATCGGCCGCAATGACAATGACAGCAATATCCGTGAGCTTCGCCCCTCGTGCTCGCATGATTGTGAAGGCTTCATGACCAGGAGTATCGAGAAAAGTGATTTTTTTGTCCCCTCTTTTCACCTGATAAGCTCATATTTTCTGTGTGATCCCTCCCGCTTCACCCGACGCCACTGTGGTCTTGCGGATAGAATCAAGGATTGATGTTTTTCCGTGATCGACATGTCCCATCACGGAGATAATTGGAGATCTCTCGATGAGATGCGTAGAATCATCTTCATGAATGAGGTCCGCAATATTTCCATCCATCAGATCAGAGACCGAGACATTCTCAGAAATCTCCTTGTTGATCTTGATACCGAAAGCTTCTCCGATAATGAAGCACGTGTCAAAATCGATCGGGGCATTCAGATTCACGAGAACACCATTTTTCATGAGTTCTCCCATGACTTTCGCGACCGGTACTCCGATCTTATCTGAGAATTCCTTCACAGAGATCACATCCGGAATATCGACTTCTTGCCCAGTGCGATCGACCAATACTTGCTTGAGATCATCGAGAGATTTCTCCTGTTTCCTATGTGAAACCTTATGTCCGCGTCGGAACCCTCCATCTTCATCCCCTCAGATTGTCTTCACGCCACGCTTATGACCCCCATCGACAATATCTTTTCCATTTTTATCCTTCTTGGCCTTTTTCGCAGTACCGTCCTTCATCGGAGTAGCGAAAGTGATCTCACGCTGGAACATCGGCTTCACATCATCTCTGAGTCGCTTCTTTTCTGCAGAAATTGGGGCGCCTGAAGCATCTGTTCTCCTACGAGGGACTTCATCAGGAATCTGCATGACGGGACGATTCTCGAGGACTCGGACCTTGGAATCAGCCCGAGCAAATGAAATCTTCGGAAATCCAGAACGCTTCTCATCCCGTGCATCCTTGGGTGCATCTTGATCTCGTTTCATCACAGATCTGAGAAGTCATTCACCTGCGTGTTCTCGCTCGACGAGTCGAGATTTTGGTGCATGTTCTATGGAGAGTTCCATCGTATCTCTCGTTTGAATCTTCTCTATATCCTCTATCATCTCTCCTGGATCAGAAGGCTTCTTGACAATAGTCTTGAGCTTGAGCTTAAGTGGCTTTTTGTCATCGCTACCAGACTTCTGTGTCGATTGTATCTGAGCGTAATAATCATCTTGGGAAGTGGGAGTTGGCGCCATGAAGGAAAAATGGTTATACATGAGAGGATACTGCTGGTGTGGAGTCATAATTTCCTCATCCAGAGTAGGGCCTATACAGAGAAAAACTCGCATTTTGACAATATGAAATACGAGAGTCCGCGAGAACTCATGCGAAAATGTAGGGAGATACTATAGAAAAGGGAAGCTTTGTCAAAAAAGAAGGAATCTACAAATACAAGGAACGTTTATATTTCTTCATCAAATGAATTATCATCAAACGAGAATGCACCACAAACGGTCATAATTGTTATCTTTCCAGTATATCCTCCTTCTCTGAGCTTAATAGCAAGTGCATTTGGTGTTGCACCGGTCGTAAATGTATCATCAAAAATGACAATATGCCTTTTATATATAATATCTTTGGGAACTGTTACAACGATGCTTCGCATAGCATTTCGAACACGTTCAGACTTCTTTCATTTTCCTTGTATTTGTTTCTGTGGGATAATTCCCATTCCAAGAGTTGGGATTTTTTCTGACTTCACATATACAATATCAAGATTCAGCTTTTTCTTGAGTACATCACGGAACTGAATTGCTCGATTTACTGTAGGTGGTGCTATCATGTACCCATCGACTTCAGTGTTTTTGATATATTGGATTGCTGGATCGATTATTTTTTCTATGGCACTTTCAAGAAAAAATCGATTATTTATTTTCCCATAACGGAGCTCTATAGCAGTTCTCGTCGCACCAAATCCATCATCAAGTCGAGAAGGCGTAAGGAATACGAATGTATCGAATGATACCACCATATCACTAGAAAGTATTTGCCTTACGAGTTCAGTAGCATCGAGAAATCCATGTTTTTTTCTTCGAGCCTTTATGCTTGAGAGTATTTCTAGATATTGTTCTGCTTTTTTAACTATTCTATCTGAGTAATCATGCGCAGGATCTGAACACCAAGCAATAAAAGCATCGAATCCGGTTCGTATAACCATATCAGAATCAATATACATACAATTCTCGTCAAATTCATACTCTATATCCTCTATATTTACACTCTCTCCATATGCATCTAGAAGAGAGAATTGAATTTCTTGTATCCAGATTTGTACATCTTTTTCTGTCCATCTTGTATTTTGAGAGATTCTCAGGTTATTGAGTATACTAGTTGGATTTTCGAGAAAATATCTACTTGCCTTTCCTTTTCCATCTATTCGTATTTTTTGCACCTTTTGTAGTTCTTTGAGATAGAGAAATATCGTCACTCTATTGAGTTGCATCTTTTCTGCAATTTGTGTTGATGAAATCCCAGGATTTTCAGAAATTATTGCTATAATCAGCTCCTGATTGTATACTTTTTTTATCATTTGTGTTAATTTTTAACTGAATTGTGTTAATTTTTAACTGAATTATATGAAAAAATATTCTTGAATCAAGTAAAAAATCCTCTTTCTTAACGAAAGGGGATTTCCTTGCTTGTTGCTGAGATCCTGAATGAAGCTCAGAATAACGAGACATTATTGTAATTGTCCTTCCACTTCCCCTGCGATCTTTATCGAGGGCTTCAGGGTCTTCGCTCCGAGCGCCCACTTGGCTGGACAGGCGGTTCCAGGGTTGGCTTCCATGAACTGGAGTGCCTCGATCTTTCGGATAAGCTCATCACTATTTCGTCCCAATGGGCCTGATGTCACCTCGATGCCACGACAGACGCCATGTGGATCAATGATGAAGGTTCCACGTCCTGCAATACCTGATTTCTCATCGAGAATATTATAGGCTGCTGCGATATTCGTATTGTGATCAGCGAGCATGAGATATGGGAAGTGCTTCATGAGTCCTTCATGCTTCACCCACGCGCGATGAGAGAAGATGGTATCTGTAGAAGCGGCGAGAACCGTGACTCCGAGCTCATCGAATTTCGGTTTCGCTTCTGCCATATCCTTCAGTTCTGTCGGACAGACGAAGGTGAAGTCAGCAGGATAATAGAAGAGTACTGTCCATTTTCCATGCATATCTTCGAGTGAGACATGTGCCTCATCATCCTTGATTGGATCGTAGGCTGGGAGATCAAAAGCTGGTGCAGGTGTATCGATTTTTACCTGTTCGAGGAGGTATTCTGTATCACAACAAGACATAGTATAGTAAATTAGTAATTGGAAACTGGGTACAGAAAATCATAGTAGATATGCATAGTGAGGAATGTCTATGATTCTTATCTATGCACTTTATTCTATACCTATGAATTTCATATGGGAGTATATCCATACGAACCGAAAAATCAAATCAAAATGAGAATGATTCTCGTTATCAATTTTCTTGAGTTATTGTAATCTTTTCTACATGTCATGACGCTAAATAATATGAGACTCGTGCGGAATATTTTTCGTCTCATGTTCAGAAAATATTCATTTCAAAAGTAGTTGTAGCCGTCTGCACTTCCCCATTATTGTTATATATTTCATGTATCTTGGAGTCTACATAACAAATTTTGACTATCCCTAGAGTTAGCAATTTTTGCAGTTTGACTATCTCTCATCTGTTTAGACTTTGTATGCTTTGCTGCATCTGAGTATATCAATCTTCGAGATTGTCAGGTGCAATTTTCACGTCTACTTTCCCATCTGGAAAAGCTTTTGAAGAATACAGAACAACAGTATTGAATAATCAGTCTCTTTTGAAAATCACTCAATTTGCAACTGTGATTCCTAGTATTATGGCCTCTTGATCTCAATCATTCAATCTCTGTTTTCAAGAATATTTGAGACTCTCTGGAGAAGAATAGAAGTCATAGAAACTCGAGTGTTGTGGTCTTGATTTATGGAATTGATCGAGTGTGGTGCGTTCAGTGAATCGCCATCAGAAAAAGACGCTTTGTCGTGTTCATGGACTGTTCGGCAAAAGTGACCCCATAGGTGATCCCCGAAATAATTTATCACGATGGTATCTCTTCATGTTTCTAGCACTCACCGAAAAACGATCTACAAGGTGTGCTGTGGATCTTACTACTGGAACTCATTTTTCTGGATATGCGGTGGAGGTAAATGGATAGGAACCATGTATAGTCTTGTGATAATACAAAACATCACTATAGGTCATGATCTCCCCTTCACTGGAAACGTCGCGATAATCATATGGATCTGTTGCCAGAAAGTAATTGATGCCACCTTGTCTGCGAATAATCCACAAAAGTTCATCGAATGGGATAGGAGTTTTAACTTTTCATCCTCAAGATACTCAACAAAAACTACAATTCAGCGAACATCCTTGATTTAATTCAAGGAAAATTATATTCTTAATAAGCACATCTCTTTTCTCTCATGAATATCCATTCATAGCATCGGGCATCTTTTCTGATTTCATTGTTTGAATACGATATCTGATATTCCTTATTGACTCTAACAATCTTTGAATATTTATTGTATACAAAAGATATGCCAATTTTTTTCCAGACTGGTATAACATCCACAGCCTCTCATAAACAGCACTCATCACTGTTTCCTGAAGTACTGTATCAGAGAGAATAGCTTCAGCGTCGGAATTCATACCCAATCAGACTGCAAGCAATATTTCCATAACAATCTTCATACGATGCTCATTTCAAGTTGTATCTTGAGCAGTAGCTGCAATGAGCCAATCATAATTATCTCATGCCAACTGACATAGAATAATAAGTTCTTCAAGATGTGTGAGTTTATCTAGGACTCCGGAGAGGCCCATCAGTATCTCAACGTCATCGTCTATACAAATTCATTTGCCTAGGTTAGATAAAAACTGATCTCAGAAATTGGAATCAAAAAGAAGTGTGTCAGCACTTTCAAATAAGATCGTAGGATATTCTCCATG
Source organism: Candidatus Altimarinota bacterium (assembly GCA_043742285.1). Classification (GTDB taxonomy): domain Bacteria; phylum Patescibacteriota; class Gracilibacteria; order BD1-5; family UBA2023; genus STC-74. Next base: position 4,252 of record JAYTYQ010000012.1, on the reverse strand, counting down.
GTGATGATCTAAGTTGAACGCATCAAGGAAGCAATTTAATGGCTTCTGGGCTGTCGTGCCTTCAACTAATTTGATGACTCTTGTAGACACTCATTCTCAGATTCATCAAATATGAGTTCATGCAGCCTTTTGATCAGAAGGCAATAATGGGGTTTCGTTTATCATACAATGACTTTATCATATTGGGTCATAAAATGCAAATTGATACTCTATTCAACGGGCTCAATAATGGAATATATATATTCCTGAGCACGATAACTACCACCGCGGACCTTCGGCGATTCTTTCTAAGCATCATAGAACTCTGTCGAGATGATGGGGAATAATGCTGAATTATCGGAATGGGGTAGTATATGATTCTCGTTATTATTCTCCGAGCATTGACCTGAGCATCCAAGCTCGCTTATCGATCTGACGAAGTTCTCCAACAATGATATCTTGTGTAACAGGATCTGCGGTGGTCGATTCTGCAAATGTACGCATCTTTCATCCAATATGTTCATAGTCAGTCAATATATTCTTTTGCATCTGACGAGCGGTCATCGGAAGAGTATACTCTGAGAGCTCTGTCTCCTCTAAGATATCAGCAAGACTTGAGATCGGATTGAGCTTGATGGCTCTGATGCGCTCAGCAAACAGATCAACTGATTCAGAGAGTTCATCGTAGAGCTCTCCGAAGAATTCATGGTCATCTTCGAAATGCGGTCAGACAACATTCCAGTGACAGAATCGTGCATTTTGAGATGTCACGACATAGTCCGCTATGAGATGATTGAGTGCGCTCAGGGAAGAGTTTTCGGTTTTCATAGATTTGATGGTGAAGGAGTACAAGGTGATTTATTATATTGAACTCTTTGCTCCTGTCAAAAGATTATGAGAATAATTCTCATAATGAATCTTGCTTTTTCTCAATAAATTCTCATAATGCTCATATAATTCCTGACCAATCTTTACTGTGCGTAAGCATCAATATCGAGACATCATCTGCAATACCTGTGCATGTCGTCATCTCTCCGCTGATGATATCTATGAGCAGATCCGTATCCATGAGCCAAAGATCGGTCGAGCCACTGTCTATAGAAATATCGAGGCTATGGCGGAAGAATGAATACTCAGACGTTTCCCTGGTATCAATGGGAAGACCTACTATGAGTGTAATGAATCGACTCATGCACATCTTGTCGATGAGAAAACAGGGATTTTCTGTGACTTCCCTATGGAAAATATCCAGATACAATCTCTCCCCGACGGCTATGAGATCTCTGAAGTTCGCATCCAGATAAGACAAAATAAGTCATAAACTCACTTCTCTTCTATGTCTCCTATTCATCCAACCAACGATACTCATACATCTCATTCCCTTCTTGAGATCAAAAATCTCTCCAAAAAAATAGGAAAATCACTCCTTCTGAAGGATATCACCCTCTCGATCCAGAAGGGCGAAGTATTCGGATTTCTCGGCCCAAATGGTGCTGGGAAGACGACTACTATGAAGTGTATTCTCGGGATTATGAAAGTCACTGAGTGAAGTATCAAAATTTTCTGAGAATCGATCGATGAGATCACTGTCCGCAAACGTATCGGATTCATGCCAGAGAATACATACCTCTACAAATATCTCTCTGGTGATGAATTCCTCGACTTCAATGGAGCGTTTTATGATCTCTCAGGTGATGAACTCAAGAAACGAAAGGATAGAGTACTCGAACGCGTCGGACTCATACATGCGAGAGAGAAGCGACTGCATACCTATTCGAAAGGGATGCTCCAACGTATCGGTCTTGCTCAGGCGATTCTGCATGATCCAGAGCTCATATTTCTCGATGAGCCGATGAGTGGACTCGATCCGATCGGTCGTAAGATGGTGAAGGATCTCATGATAGAGCTAAAGAATGAGGGTAAAACTCTCTTCTTCAATACCCATATTCTCTCGGATGTCGAAGTGATCTGTGATACCTTCGCAATCATATCCCTTGGGGAGATCATTGCCAATATGCGCGTCGATGAACTCACGGAACCACTCGAAGATTTTTTCATGAAGAGTATCCATGCAAGCTCACTCCATATCTCTAAGCTCCAATAAATTGACACCATCTTTTTTTGATTGACATACTCACATCGGACTCGATCTCGATGAGACGCTCGCATCCACGATGTCGTGATTCCTCCAGATAGCCCATGAGCATGATAAACTCCTCACCATCAGGGATATCGAAGATATCAGAAGCTACAATATATCCCTCATTGACCCGACATTCAGTGAAGAAGATGGGCAGAATCTCTGGTCCATCTATGGGAAATCTACTATGGATCCGTATCACATCCCGATCGTTCTCGGAGCCAGAGCATGAGTCAATGCTCTGCGAAGTCACAGCAAACAGATCTCTATCATCACCGCGCGATCAGATCAAGAAAGTTGGAAAAGAGAACGTACCTATAGCTGGATCCGTACTCACTTCCAAGATATTGAAGCCAGTGATATCTATTTTGTGAATCATTTTTCCGAGGAATCTCAACCAAAATCCCATACCTGTAGAACATATGGTGTCACTCTCATGATCGATGACTCTATCGAGAATGTGTATGATCTCGTGGAACATGGCATCCACTGCCTGCTCCTCGAGAAGCCTTGGAATCGAGATATTGCATTCGAACATCCACTTCTCACCCGTGTGAAGGATTGGGAAGAAATCATGAAATTGATGGAAGGATAATGGAATACAAGAATATCCGTCATTTCGAAGTAGTGAATACGGTACATAAGGCTCCTACCACCAAATCTTTACTCATCATTTTCCCGAGCAATGTATCTTCGTCACAACGAACCTTCAGTATTTCGTTCGATATGACTGAAATATTCATTCATTGTATCTCCTCTGTATTCTGTAATCTTTCGTTCATATGATCCTCTGAACTCCTGAGTATACAACCAAAATCCTCGTCGGACTCTCAGGATGAGTAGACTCAGCGGTATCTGCGTACCTCCTGAAGGAACAGGGATATGATATTGCCTGTGGATTCATGATCAACTATCTCGATGAAGAGAATCCCTGAAGCTGCCCGACACTTGCGGACCTCGAAGAAGCGAAGAAAGTAGCTGCATTTCTCGATCTTCCCTTCTATACCTTCGACTACCGTGAAGAGTATGAGAAACGCATCATCGACTATATCTATCGGGAATACGGGAATGGAAGAACGCCCAATCCCGATGTCTTCTGCAACAATCTCGTGAAGTTCGACCTCTTCCTTGAAGAAGCCCTCGCACTCGGATACGATGGCATCGCAACGGGACATTATGCAAGAATTCACTCTTATTCTAGCGAACAAGGAAGTATCTCTTCGCAAAACGAGCAAGATTTCTCGCATGCTCGAAATGACAGGAACGTTGAACCTCCAATTGCCAACTCTGAACTTCCAATTCTGAACTTCCAACTCCTCAAATGACTCGACCCGAATAAAGATCAATCCTACTTTCTCTCACGACTCACACCATTCCAGCTCTCAAAAGCGATATTTCCTATCGGATGCATGCTCAAATCAGAAGTTCGAGAGCTCGCCAAGAAAATATGACTCCCGAATGCAGAGCGAAAAGACAGTCAGTGACTCTGCTTTATCGGGAAAGTGAGTATGAAGGAATTTCTCGAGAAACGCTTCCCAAAAAAACCTGGGAATATCATCGATACCATGGGAAAGATCGTTGGAAAGCATGAATGAGCCTTCTCTTATACGATCGGACAGAGACGAGGGATCGAGATCGGCGGATGACCCGCACTCTTCGTGATGGCCAAAAATACTGAGAACAATACGATCACAGTAGGAATAGAGAGCGATCTTATGCTCTACTCTCAATCATGTACACTCACTGATTGGGTCGGCGCTCTTCCTGAGATCGATACAATCTACTCAGGAAAAATACGATACCGACAAACGGATCAAGCATGTCAGTTGAGGTTTGAGAATTGAAAATATATAATAAAATTCGAGATTTCCCAGCGAGCGATGAGCGCTGGACAGGTCGCTGTGATCTATGATGGAGATATGATATTCGGAAGTGGGGTTATCGAGTAATATCGTTTTGCAAAACTCACTGATACCACTATACTCATTTTTATGTTTTTGAGCATTGTCTCCATCGGAATCTCCATGTCCTATGTCTTCTCTTCGTTTTGAGGGGATTGATTCACGAATCATACTATGTGAGATGAAGTGGGGGAGATTCATACATACTATAGCGCCGATCTCCACTCATGAA
>JAYTYQ010000011.1:0-1437 GCA_043742285.1 Candidatus Altimarinota bacterium | reverse complement strand
ATCTAAGCCTTCCTTGCTTTTCCTCCTCATTTTGATATGATTATTCCAAAAGTATTGTTCATTATTCACTGTTCATTATTCATTATTCATCAATACTGTGTCCACTTCCTATACTGATCTCGTCAATGTCCCTTCCTTCGGAAAGAAACGTGAGAATAACTTCAATCCAGAACGTGGTGATATCGGATTTTTCTGTCGTGATTGTCGCAAGGCAGTCGACGCGATCAAGCTCGAACCTCAGAAGATCGGTAAGCAGATGCGAGAATACCTCTATGAATGTCCAACTTGCCATGGGAAGCGTGTCGCCATAGGGACAATCGAAGGACTCAAGGAACACTATGATAGGAAGAGATAATTATTGATAATTCCAATTCCAAACTATAAAAAACTCATTTATCAAGAGTTTTTTATTTGCATTCAAAAAGTTATTGAATATATTTTCTTGTATACATTGTATTTATAGAATTTCTTCGATTCTTAATCATCTCTCCTATGGAAAAACTCTCCAAGAAAGAACAGCTCGTTCTCCTAAAGATCAAAGAATACCTCTCTAGAAGTGAGAAGATCACCATCCGTGCACTTCAGACAGCGCTTGGATATGCATCTCCTCGATCGATATCGGTACTCCTCGATCAGATCATGACAAAATGATGGCTCTATCGAGACTCTCGAGAAGGGCTGAGACTCTCTCCTGATCTCACTACTGGAAGCTATGAGGTTCGTGCTATTCCTCTCATTGGTACGATCGCGTGTGGGATGCCGATATTTGCTGAAGAGAATATCGAGACAGAGATACCTGTCTCGATCAAGATCGTGAACCAGACAGATCAATACTTCTTCCTGAGGGCCCAGTGAGACTCCATGAATCAGAAGTGAATTGATCATGGTGATCTCGTCCTTATTCGGCAGACGAATATAGCAAAAAGTGGAGATATCGTCGTGGCACTCATCAATGATGAAGCGACACTGAAGGAATTCCGACAAGAGAAGGGATCGACCTACCTGATTCCCCACTCCGATAATCCCCAGCACAAACCCATCATCCTCGATGAATCCGATGGACACGTGATGATACAGTGAACCTTCGTCCGTGCATTTCCTGGAAGTCTTTTTACGTAAAACTTATGCACATTACTATTCTCTACATCAATCGTTTTCTCTTCTGAGTATTTCTCCTCACGCTTATCTCGGTCTTCGTGTAAGCATATTTCTACAAATCTCTCAAAAGCCTTTCTCATCGTTATCATTCACATCTTCACAATAAACTCCTAAATTCTAACTCCTCTTTCCTATGACTGACAACCGCAAAGAAGCCCTTGCATCCGCCCTCGCTATGATCGAGAAACAATTCGGTGCTGGATCCATCATGAAGCTCGGTGAAAAATCTCACCTCGATATTGAGACATTCGGCTCTGGATCAATCGCCCTCGATGATGC
>JAYTYQ010000010.1:0-1640 GCA_043742285.1 Candidatus Altimarinota bacterium | reverse complement strand
AGAAACGTTGCCAAATACTTCGATGAAGTTATCTATTGCGAAGTTAAAAATAAGCGACACATTGCCGCCTCGTCTACACTCTACAGCGGAAACATTCTTACAGGATCGCGATCGGGAGCAGTTCTTGAGGGACAATCTGATGCCAGCCTTGTGCCAATATTTCGAGGAGAAGTGCCAAAACCGCCTATGAATCCTACAGCTAATACTCCAGCAGATAAAGCAATAACTCAACTATCAGCTCTTAAGACTAAACTTACTCTAGGACTTAAAACATCATGAACATCTCTAAGCTTCAACTTATTGGTATCAATGGATATGCGGGTGCAGGAAAAGATACTGTAGCGCAGTACATAGGAACTAGGTATCAAACGACTTACATAGAATCATTTGCAGGTGCCCTGAAAGAAGCTTGTTCAGCCGCCTTTGGAATTCCTAGGGAGGCTTTTATAGATCCAGCCTTAAAAGATTCTATCAACAAATATTGGGGACTTTCTCCTAGAGAGATTCTTCAATTCATGGGCACAGAGATTTTTCGTGGAGAAGTCTCTAGTTTTGTTGGAGTTCCTGAGGGAGATTTTTGGCTGCAACGTATGCACGGAAGGCTTACAGGAAAGTTAATCTGTGAAAATGTAGATGGAGTCTATGAGCCTGGAGATACTATAATCATTCCAGATGTTCGATTCCAGAATGAATACGAATACATCACACAGAATGGTGGTTGGGTTATTCATCTCACTCGGCCAGGGCATGAAGGTAATGTAGGAATTCTAGATCACGCAAGTGAGGATGGAATCGAAGTAACAGATCCAGCTAAGACTTATCAGATCAGCAATAATTCAACCTTGGAGAAGCTTTATGAAAAAGTAGAAGCATTTATCGCACACGCAGAGCTTGATTTTACTATTGCAGAAACTCTTTAACTTTCTTCCCCCTAATTCTTCTCTTCTCGAAAGCTACAAATGAACGATACCACTCAATTCAATCTCGACTCTATTCTCGATGGCACTCTTGATGACCTGGCAGACCTTCCTGAATACCGTCCCTTTGTTCCTGGTGTCTACAAACTGATGTTTGGTTTCGAAGTAGATAAGAAAGACCGCAGCGTCTATTATGCTAAACTGAAAGTTCTTGAAGTTCGTGAACAAGCTGATCCTACAGAAACTCCTATGGAGATTGGCGCAGAAACTTCTGTCCGTTTCGATCTGAAGAATGAATATGGCCAAGGAGCATTCAAGAAGATTCTTGCAGTTGCAGCAGGACACTTCGGTAAGAAGTCTAATAAGGAATTGATCGAAGATATGCAGAATGTTGAAATTCTTGCAGTCACGAAAAGCAACGTGAACAAGAAGAATGGTCAGGTCTACACAGACATTGGGGAGCTTGGCTTTGAGTGAGGCCAGAAAGTTCTGGGTTATCTATGTGCTTATAGTCATAGCCATAGGTGTTATCTATGTGCTGAATTGACCTAGATATTTAATCCCGAGAGCCTTAGAGTAGTAGGTAATATTCTAGGGCTTTCTTATTAAATATTTCTTTCTTCCCCGGGACTGTGGTGAAATAGGTAAACACAAGAGACTTAAAATCTCTCGACGAAAGTTTTGAGGGTTCGATTCCCTCCAGTCCCACCACCTAGGAGATTA
>JAYTYQ010000009.1:0-1036 GCA_043742285.1 Candidatus Altimarinota bacterium | reverse complement strand
TCGATCAGAGAGAGGAAGTAGTTCTCGTGATGGATGAGGTCGATCTTCACTCATGGATACGCTCAAGTGAATGCTTTTGGCGGGTTATATCTTTGCTCTTGCCACTTGCACTCATAGCCTCAGACGATATGATCCGATACTTCGAGGTAGTCGATCTCTTCCTGCGCTTTGGTTCGCCAGAAGTACTGTAAGAGATTGGATCGCTTATATTCTATATTTTTACGACGTTCGAGGATATAGTAGTTCTCCCAGAGAGCTCAGATATCGGCGCGGAGTGAGAGTGGTTGGAACGAGCGAAGAAGAGTATTGCGTATACCGAGATCGTAGAAATATATTTTTTTCATTTTTGTGACTTCCTTCGATTTATTGGTCATATAGGGACGAAGTCGGAATATGACAAAACTCTTCTCGAGGAGATCAATATATCGCTCTATCGTCTGCTGACTCATTCAGAGGATCTGGGCGAGTGCATGATACGATATCTCTGACCCGATACGCAGAGCAAGGAGCTCGAGCAGTTTCATGAGAATATCTGGATTTTTGATATCTTGGAACTCGAGGATATCTCGATAGAGCTGTCCTGATACGATATCTTGGAGTTTCTCTTTTTTAGCAATAGTATCTCCATAGGAGAGAACTTGAGGATACATCCCATAGAGCAGAGTCTCTTCGAGTCGAGCTCGAGCATCTCGGAGTCAGAGAGTCATGGCAAGCTCAGAGAATGCTATAGGATAGAGGTGGAATACTTTTTTACGACCCGTGAGTGGCTCTGTCGTCTGATCGAGAAGTCCGAGTGTACTCGAACCCGTGACGAGGATTTGTTTCGTTTTTCCATAAGTATCTCTGAGAGATTTGAGGATATTGCCTATATTTTCTATCTTCTGTGCTTCATCGATGACGATATATGTGTATCGTGAGAAGAGCATTCCCATCTCCTGCTCAGATCGGAACTGGAGGTCTTGTCTATCAGCGATATAGTCGCCATTGAACCTGATGATATGATCGCTCGGGATATCTTCGAGAAGCGTGTCGATCA
>JAYTYQ010000008.1:0-1989 GCA_043742285.1 Candidatus Altimarinota bacterium | reverse complement strand
ACCTCAGGATGACAGAGAATCATTTCCACCTTTTGTCATTCTCGGTACGAGAATCTGATCCTGAATGTTCAACTCTAGGATAAGATTTTTTCTTAATCTTGAATTTCAAGCCACGAAGGATGATGCTCTCTATTGCATCGATATCAGGTGCATCTCGATGAACTCTGGGATAGCGAAACGAAAGCGATCAACGAGCCGATCGTAGATATAATAATCCTCATCATTCGTATGGAGGATGAATCGGTCTGAAACATTGCCGTCTGTGAGCTTCTCGGTGGTGAGGAATTCGATATTGATCTCGGCTTGGTAGAGGATATCCGTGATCTGCCTGAGGAGTCCAAGCTTATCTCGAAAGATGCACTCCACCTCGAGTGTGACGCCACTCGTATTGACATTGCTCCAATGCGCGAACATGCGCCGGTCGAGCTGAATCTTCTCGATATTTTCACAGTCGAACTTGTGAATGGTGATCAGCCCTATTCCGATATACCCGATGATCTTGTCAGGAGGAGTAGGATTACAGCAGAGGGCAAATTTGTATGGAATATTGCGTTCTTTGCCGATCACAACAGTGACTTCTTCGGTTTTGCTTCCTGATTTGAATCTCTTTTCTTTGAGTTCATGGTCTCATTTTTCGACTTTTTTCTCCGTTCAGAAAAGATCAAGAATGATATCATCATGGATGGATTTGATAACACTTCCGGGTTTTCGAGAGAGATTCCCGATCTGGACGAGGACATCTTCTTTTTGCTTCGAATCGAGGACGCGTCCATCGAGATGTTTCAGAATGAGAAGATCTTTATCGAGCCCTTTTCCATAGTTCTTCTCGAGGTAGGTATTCATGATGAATCGTCACTTTTCGATGAAGAATCCACGCTCTTCACGATTGATGAATTGTCGGATATGTTCTTTAGCTTTTGCCGTTTTCACGAAGGAGAGCCATATAGGATTCGGCTTTCTATGCATATCCGTGATAATCTGGATACTCTCACCATTCTTGAGGATATAGTCGAGGGGGACGACTTGCCCATTCACTTTTGCAATTGTGAGCTCATTGCCGAGCTTCGAATGGATCGCATAAGCGAAATCTACGGGTGTAGAACCCTTTGGCAGTGTGATAATATCTCACTTCGGCGTGAAGACAAAAATCTGGTCAGAAAAAACATTCACTCGCATCTCACTCATGAATTCCTTTCACTCAATAGCATTCTCAATAATTCCCTTGATGGTCTTTACCCAGTAGCTATCCTGAGACTTGGCTGATGTTCATTTCTCAGAGTATTCGAAATGGGCGGCAACTCAGATCTCAGCCTGTATATGCATCTCGGGTGTCCGTATCTGTATCTCCGTTGGTTGAGATCTCACTTCAGGAAAGAGTCCGACGACGGTGGTATGCAACGACTGATACCCATTTTCTTTTGGCAGTGCGATATAGTCCTTGAACCTCTTTGGCATGGGGACAAAGACATTATGCAGTACCCCAAGAATCTCATAACAACGAGGAATATTATCCGTGATGATTCTGATGGCAAAAAGATCATAGAGATCGCGAGGATGACTATAAGTGTACTCTTTTCGAGAGAGTTTTTTGTAGATACTATATGGAGCCTTGATGCGATAGCTAATATCTCGAATTGGGACAGTCTCCGGGATCATCTCACGGATTACGGTCTTTGCCTGAGCAAGAAAAAATTCTTGTTCTTCACGCAATTCTTCGAGTTCATTTGTGATGCTGGTATACGCTTCTGGATGGAGAATGCGAAAACACTCTGTCTCGAGCATTTCCTTCATATGGAAGATACCAAGTCTATCAGCTATGGGAGCATAAATATTGAGGGTCTCAAGGGCGATACGTTCGCGTTTCTTCGGATCAGGATGATGATCAAGCGTCTGCATGTTGTGCAGTCTATCAGCGAGCTTCACGATGATCACGCGGAGATCTTCCACCATTGCGATGAACATCTTTCTCAGACTCTCGACACTCCTCTC
>JAYTYQ010000007.1:0-1297 GCA_043742285.1 Candidatus Altimarinota bacterium | reverse complement strand
CAAATATGGTGACACGAGGACGGTTGAGATCTGGGAGGACATCTATCGGCAGTTTAGTCAGGCTATAGAGACCACCTATGGTCACGATGATATAGAGTACTATGATGAGGAGGCGTCTATTGAGTGCCCATTTTATGAGTGCATTGAGCATATATATTATGGGTGAGAAGATATGAGTTTTGTGACGTCCATGCCATCTTTCCATTCTGGTTTTCATGCATCAGTGACGATCATGTCTCATGATTTGAGTCATTCGGTAGCGATCATCTTTTCTCAGATAGCTTCTCGACTGATTTTCCATTTTTTGAGAGTGCTACCACCGATCACTTTATAGATGAAGAATCCACCATTTTCTGTGGTGATAGCGGTCTTGGGGATTTCGATAAATGATGTTCCAGAGAGTCCTGTCTTGATGACTCGTACCTGGGTTCCGATAGGATAGTGCGAACTCTCGAAAGTCGCTTCTACAGAGATGGTCTGAGTATCTCTGTTCACAGAAGATGAGAATCGTGCTATTGTCCCAAGAGTTTTCTCACTATCGAGTCCAGGGAGACTGATCTGGAGAGATTGCCCTTTTGAGATACTCGCGTAGTCAGATACTGGAACCTCGAACCTCACGAATACTGACTTCGTAGAATTTGCTCAGGCAATATCGAAAAGCGGAGTCGTGACATCTATCGTCTGTCCGATGACGATATTTTTACGTGAGATGACCCCATCGAATGGTGCTACCGCATAGCTCACTTTGACTGTATTCGCTATAGCAGAAAGGGCTGACCTCTCCCCATTAAGGCGACTCTCGACTCAGATCTTCGTACTTTCAGCATCGATTCGGATTTTTTCGAGATCTATCTGCGTGATTGCTTGATCTCCATCGAGTGAGGATATATCTTTTTTCTTATTTGCCTCGAGAAGAGATCGCTCAGATTCGAGAAGTTTCATTTCTTGTTCGAGTCCGATGAGATCGGCATTTGCCTGGGAATATGCTCCCGAAGCTGTCGCACTCACTGATTTTGTTCCATTGGTAATTTCGATGAATTGGGATTGTAGTATGATGATACCATCAGTACCTGATAAAAGATTGAGGAGACCTTTTTTGTGAGCAGTATAATTATCGGTGTTTGCTGATATGATCGCATAGATAGTATTCGCATCATTGATAGCACTTTCGAGTTTCGAGAGTATTGTAGCGAGTTCTTCATTTGTACTTTCAGTACTGAGTGGATAGGCAGGGAGTATAGTCTGTATATTTCTATGAAACCTCTCTGGTATATCCGTTATCCTTTGACGATCCGCA
>JAYTYQ010000006.1:0-7278 GCA_043742285.1 Candidatus Altimarinota bacterium | reverse complement strand
TATGAGACAGTAGATCTCTATGTGGACGATGTCGGAGATAATGCTCTCTATCTCACAGAAGGACTCGTGTGTGACCTCCAGACATTCGAAGGAAAATTTATCTGAATTGTCCTCCCACTTCGGGTGACCATGAAGGTGATCGAAGCAGAACCATCTGTTGCTGGCAATACTGCTGATGGAAAGGTAGATAAGATGGTGAAACTTGAGACGGGACTCGAACTGAGAGTTCCTGGATTCGTGAATCAAGACGAGTCCATCGTGATCAATACTGAGACGGGGGAATATCTCGAACGAGCAAAGTAAAAATAGTCAAAACCGTCATCATTATGGAGACGGTTTTTTTGTGCAAAAAAATCTCAATTCCGAAGAACTGAGATTTTATTTTTTTCTGGTGCCCAAGATGGGACTTGAACCCACACACCCGAAGGCATACGCACCTCAAGCGTACGTGTCTACCATTCCACCACCTGGGCAAGTCTGCTATACAAATAGTTACAGTCACACTATAGAATTCTAATTATATTTTTTGAGGTAAAACATTTCTATTGTGTTCTTTGTACGTGTATTTGTCTTCTTCGTCGCTCTTGCGACGAATGGTGCACCCAGTAGGGTTCGAACCTACAACCAACGGCTTCGAAGACCGCTACTCTTCCAATTGAGCTATGGGTGCATGATTTCTTCCTACGAGAAATGCCTGCGGATTATAGCGAGAGCGTGTGAAAATGCAAATTTATTTGCATCATTATCCTTATCCCTCTTCTCAAGTTCTATTTTTTCTATTTTTGTGAGTTCTAGATTAGCATAAGTTCAGTAGATCTTATCCATCTTAAATTTCCAAAAAATCCCCCATTTCTGAAGGATTATCTATTTTTGATGTAAGATTCTGAAACAAGTTCGGAATGACTCAATATATTATGCTTCGAGTGCTTCTTTTGGGATTTCTGGAACTTCAGTTGGAGGAACATAGTTCGGGTCGAGTGCCTTCAGAGAGAGTCCGATTCGCTTGGCGATGGGATCGAAGGTAATAATTCGAGCCTTCATCATCTCACCCACATGGACTTTTTCTTCGAGACCCTTCATCATCTCAGCAGTGATCTCAGAGAGATGGATGAGCCCAGAGATTGCACCATCGAGTTCGAGGAATATCCCGAACTGCGAGAGACGAAGGACAGGAGCTTCGATAATATCTCCGACTTGGTACTTGTCCGCGAGGACTTGCCAAGGATTCGGCTTGAGACGCTTGATCGAGAGAGAGATCTTCTCCCCTTCAATACCGATCACTTGGACGGTGACTTTATCTCCGATGCGAGCGTGCTTGTGTGGATTATTCACATGACCCCAGTCAATCTCTGAGACGTGGACGAGTCCTTCGATACCATTGAAGGTAACGAAGAGTCCATACGTGAGAATTCCTGAGACATGTCCTTCGACGATGTCACCGATTTTGATTGTGAGCATAGCGGCTGAACGCTGTTCTTCGATAGCGGCTTTTTCTGAGAAGATGATCTTCTTGCCGTTCTGATCAACATTGATCACACGGACTTGGAATGGCTTGCCAACAAGCTTGTTCAGGTGCTCGAGGATCTTCTCTGGATTGGCACCCTCGACACGTGGATAGTGACTTGGTGTGAGTTGTGAAACTGGAATGAAACCCTTGATCCCATCGAGATCGATGAGGAGTCCTCCCTTGTTAGCTTCGTTGGGAACGACAGTAATGATTTCTTTGGTATCAAAATTCGAATGGAGTTTTTCGATGAGTTTTGCTTGGCTTGCTTTACGTAGTGAGAGATGGATGAGTCCTGAATGAGCATCATCACCAATAATAATTGATTCAATTCGGGTTCCAGGCTGGATATCAGTGGTATCTTCCGTAGAAGAATGCATATGAGAGCCTGTAATAATTCCCGTGAATTGACCATCGAGGTCAACAAGAATCATCTTCTGATTGGCTACGACGACAGTACCAGCAATAATCTCACCAATATTGAATGAGTGCACGGGCGTCGCAGTAGCGAGATCTTGGGAAAAATCAGACATAAGAAATAAAAAGTTAATGAATAAATAATAATGAACAGTTAACAATTTTGGCAATTATTCATTGTGTATTGTTCATTGTTCATTGGAAATATGGGGCGGCCAATGGGGCTCGAACCCACGACCTCCGGATTCACAGTCCGGCGTTCTAACCAACTAAACTATGGCCGCCATAATGAGATACACAAATACAAAGAGTTACAAGAAAGAATTATCATACTCAGCATTTCCTTCAGTTGTGATGGTCTTCTGTATCTGACTTTCGTGAGAAAGCCACGGCAGTATATGAAAACTTCCTTCTTTTGCAAAATGTTTTTGAGTTTTTCCATTTTTTGTATATGATTCACATCTCTTGGGAATAAATCTGACAGGTAATCAAATAGTATTCCTTTGTGATAAATAAAAAGAGGAATTCAGGACCAAGAGATTCTTTCTCCAAAAAGTCGGAAAAAGAATTCTGAAAAGTATAAAAAATAGAGAGTCAAGTCAAAAATCTTGCTCTCTCAAGAAGAATTGTGCTATAGTCAGTCTGTTCAATCAAAAGAGTAAATTCGAGGAGCGTTATGCAAGGTATGTAGATGAGACGTTTATTCCTAATCTCACCTCATGGTTTTCCATTCTTCACTTTCGGCGAGTAGTCTTCTCGCGGCCCATACTCGACAAGATATTGCTCTGGTATTCGTGGCTCCAGAACGAATCGAATACTCGTTCAAAAATATCAAAAAATATATCTATACTGTATTTGCCCTCCTTGGTTTTTGTGGATTTCTCCCATCAAGTGGCTATGCAGCAATGCTCAGTGAGACGCGTGACTTCGTGGTTACGGCTTATTATTCTCCCCTTCCAGATCAGAGTTTCTATCTCAAGTGAAATTATGATGCCGAGATCAAGCTCAATGGAAATGGAATCAACGGCGCAAATGGACAAAAAGTATTTGCTGGTATGATTGCCGCACCGAAGTCGTATGATTTCGGTACGAAGATCTATTTCGATGGACTCGGAATCGGGACCGTTGCAGATCGTGGATGAGCAATCGTCAACGCCTGAGAGCGAGGGCAATCCTATGATCGTATCGATATCTGGATGGGAAGTGGTGAAGCATGACTCAAACGAGCTCTGATCTGGTGACGAAGAAAAGTCACAGGTGTGATCGTCGAGAGTTCTGCTTCGGGAAGTCCGATTGATTTCGTTGGGATAGACTCTGGAAAGATCGACCTGTCTCGATTCGAAAAGGTGATGACTATTACGAACGGTATCCTTTCGAAGGATATTCTTGCTATGTTTGCTGATCTCGGATATACGCCAGATGGGAGAACTACGAAAGAGATGATTAGCGACTTCCAGCTCGATCATGCGATAATTGTCCAAAATACTGATCCAGGGGCAGGAAACTATGGACCACTTACCCAGGCAAAACTCAAAGAGGAATATACGCACTTTACAGTCCTCAAAGATGTTGAGATGGCACGTATAAAAGTAGAACGTACAGAGCTCGTCAACAATCATGCTGAATGGGAGAGTCAGATATCTCGGGCACAATCTCAGGTCGATGCATTCTGATATCCAAAGCGATGAGAACGAGGAGATCATATACGCAATCTTCAAGTACTTCTACGGAATACTTGATATTTCAAGTGAACCAATTCTGGCACCATGACACCAGGCACTATCCTCGCTCTGAAGTCTCTTCAGCGCAAGAATGGAATCGTACCAACAGGCAAAATTGATACAAAAACTCGCGAAACACTCGTAGAGGTCCTCATACAACAGAAGTCGGTATAATTTTTTGGAAAAAAGTCCACTATGGGTTCTTTTTTTTTGTGAGTTGTTTCCAGAGAAGGACAATATCACGAGCAAACTCCTCCTTTTTTAGACGATCTTTATAATTGTATATGGTTCACTTTTTGGGAACAAAAACAACATCGAATGAATACTCCAGAAGATATTTCTGAGAGAGATCATAGAAGGATCTGCGAAAATAATTTCGGTTGACGCTTCATTTTGTCTGTTTTCCAGAGAGGAGTATCGCACAACGAGCATGCCCGAGTGTATTCGGAAAGGTATTGGCGATTAGAGAATATGAAAAGAAAGGCTTTCTTTTGGATAAAACCTTTCTAAGTTCTTTTTCATTGAGTCGATAGAGTTTCGAGATCATAGTGTATTAGCCACGAAAACGTTCCGTCAGACCAGGGAAAGTGACAATGCGTGCATTACCACCAGCAACATTGTGATGCTTGCTTTTTCCACGGACATTCTTGAAACGGTTCGGATAACTCACAGCAAGGACGTGACGTCCTTTTCTTCTGCGAGCGCGGAGAACCTTCTGTCCGTCTACAGTATTCTTGCGTGCAAGAAATCCGTGAACTCGAAGTCGTTTTCTTTTCTTAAATTTGCCGATCATATACCTATATTTTTTAAAAAAGCTCGTGGATTATATGAAAACTCCCAATGAAGTCAATTTTTTTCTGAATAAGTCTGCAATAATGAGACGTGTAGAGATCTACAATGATGTCTTTCGACGCATAATGAAGATTGCGAGCAATGCGGAGATGACGACAATGATAGCAAGTGCTCATGGTCCGGTCTGAACTTTCGATACTTTGGTCATATCGGCTGATTCGGTCTTCTCATCACAGAGTGCCTTCACTCCGAAATCCTCATGGATGACGGCTCCTGATGAGAGAAAGAGTATATAGCTCGTATCCTTCGTATTCTGGAGGAATTCGGGATCTCAGGCAGCCGTGTATCTGTAGATATTGTATGAGAGCGCTCCACTCACACTCATCCAAGAGAGAACGCTCTTATCTTGAGTCGATTGGACATGGATATCCCCGACATTTCCTATAGTACAACCTGGTGTTCCGATCATCATGGTGATCGCTTCAGATGAGAGATCTGTAATGAGCGATTGATCCGCCTTCATACCAAAGATCCGAAACGTATAATTTTTCGATTCGAGGTTATCGATATACCAACTATATTTTCCATCAGTGGTCTGCATTTCTTTGATATTTTTTGTGATCACCTGTTCTGAGAGGCTATCGCTACTCATTCCATAAGCAATCTTGAACTGTGTGAGATTTGGTGGGAGATTCTCTATACCAAATGTAAATACAATCCTTTTTCATTGCATTTCCGCCTTCACGTTCGTGAACTTGGCAGCAGGTGGGAGAGGTTTTGCTGTCACCGTGAGCATTCCTGCATTTGGTTTTGAGGTTCATTGAGAAAGAGTATTCTTCAGATTGATAGTGAGAGGATAGCTTCCTACTTTCGATGGAGCAACGGTCTGTGCTATATATTTTCCACTGACTCCTTCTTTCGCGATGATGACACTCCCATCGAGCGTGATACTCACCTCAGAGAGTCCTGGGTCCGCATCGATCGTGAGTGTGATGGGAGTACTGATTTCTATCGTAGCATTTGGAGCGATCGTGAGGCTATTGAGTACGGGGTTCGTATTACTCAGGCTGAAGCGGACTTGAGTACTACTCGTGACCTTATTGGTCCCATTGAGAAGTTCCGTGACAATGATATTAGATTGTTGTGTGAGAGTCGGAAGAGTCTTGCTATAGAGTCAGTTCTCATCCGTTGGTACGGTTGCAATATCTGAACCATTCAACTTGATATTCACTTTGCTATTCTTCTTCGAGTATCCACTGACGGTGATGAGATCTCCCATATTCAGTATATCATTGTTTGCAGGAGTGATGATCGTGATCGAATCTTGTTTGCCACTTGCTGTTGAGGTATCTGTTGCTGCATCAACTCGAATAGACTTCTTTCCGGAAGCATCTTCGACAGCATCAGAGACCTCAAGGCTCTGTTCTCAGACTTTCTTGAATATGACAGCCTTGCTGAGCTTCTTGACTCACTTATCACTTTCCGTGAATAAAATAGCCTTCCCTTGACTTGGAAGAGTCGCATTGAAGTCAGAAGGTGCTTGGAAAAAAACAGATCCATGATACGTTGAGATGACCTTGTCATCCTTATCTCGAGCCTCTACGGTGACATCTATTGCCTCACCTGTCTTTGCTGAATCAGGGGTCGTGAGTGTAAAATGATGAATCTTCTGCGGAATGCTCTCGGCAGACCACGCAACACTCGATAGAGTGATCACTGTAATGAGGAAACATGACTTCAAAAGAGAGAATTTCATAGGAATCAGAGGTAAAAGGAGTAGCGTAAACTTCGGAATGTCTATAGCCAAATGAGGAGAAACAAAGACGTATTCATTGGTTTTATATTATTCAGTATTGAGATTTATGCAAGAAAAATGTTCCCAATTTTCTCACTCAGGAAGCGCTTTCTGAGATGTCATGATCACTTGATCGACATCAAATATACCCAATATCTTCTCCGCATAGTCAAAATCCAATTCTGCAAAGACATCATCGAAGAGGAGAATAATGGGAAGATTGACATATTTTCTCAGAAAAAGGATTTCGATCTGCTTGAGTGTCAGGAGGAGGACCTTGTTCTCTCATCGTGAGAGATAGAGAGCATTGCCTATACGCTCACTCTCACTTCATCGTGGCTTCACATCGAAATGAAAATCATCCAAATGTGGACCAATATGAGTATGTCCCGTGAGGATATCCCGTTCGGTATTCTCTTCGAGATATCTCAGAATAGATGCCTCTATGGGAAGATCATATTCGCCAGATTTCTCGATCAATCGAGAATCGTAGAGATGGATAATATCATATTTCGGAAGAAATTCAGTGAGAATATACATGTGTTCCGAGAGGAATTCGACCCACCTCATCCGGTAGAGATGATAGAGTGTAGCTTTCTCTGCGAATACCTGATTCCAGTATTGGAGATCCTTGCGGATTGCCTCTCATTCACGAATGTTTTTGAGTAAGGCATTACGTTGGCGCATGATAGCTTCATAGTCTCTGCGAACTTTTCGAAATTGTCCGAATGCTCGTTCGATGATGCTGTCGATCATATCCCGTCGAAGGCTCGGCGCAAAATAGAACAGATTCATATCGAAAGGTGAGAGAAACACTGTTCGATACGGGAGATTCTCGAGGTATTTTGTCCCCGTGACCTTCGCTCACTGTATCTTGTAGGTATCTTTGTTGTCGCGTCTTTCACGGATGTATCGCTTCGGTCAGATCGCTTCGAGAAACGTGATCTCGAAAGCCGCATCTTCATGACGAGGGGCTTGGATATAGTGCAGAGACCCAGCACTCGAGAGGTGAATCCCTTCGAGAACATGCGTTTTTCCTGAGCCATTTC
>JAYTYQ010000005.1:0-1677 GCA_043742285.1 Candidatus Altimarinota bacterium | reverse complement strand
AGGCATCTCCTGAATTCTGTCAGACAACCACGCTCATGGCAGGAGAAAAAGAGCTCCTTCCATTCTCAAAACTCTACAAGGTCTTTGCAAGCGTATGAGGAAAATATCTCATCACCGCGAAAACTCCATTCGGGGATCGTATCGTTCTCCTCACGGTGAGTGAGCCAGGTTCTATCAGATCCCTCCTCTCACGGGTATTCTATGAACCGATCTATAATCTCTTCGTAGCACTTCTCACATTCCTCCCCGGACATATACTTGGATGGGCAATTGTGATCATCACGCTCATTATCCGACTCCTCCTCCTGGCACCCCAGCACCATATGCTCATGAGCCAGAAGAAGCTCCAACTCATCCAACCGAAGATCAAAGCTCTCCAGAAAAAACACAAAGGTGATCAAGCAAAGCTCGGTATGGAGATGCTCGAACTCTATAAGAAAGAATGAGTGAATCCTATGGGGTCATGCCTTCCACTCGTCATCCAGATGCCCATACTCATAGGACTCTATTGGGTCATATCGGGTGCCAATGATCCATCGAACTACTATCACCTCTATAGTTACTTCTCAGCCTTCAATCCTTCGGATGTAGATTCTCACTTTCTCGGGCTCGATCTCCAGCATGTCGGAGGAACGATTGGACTGATCTTTGCTCTCATACTTGGTGCACTGCAATGGATCCAAGCAAAGCTCTCGTTCGCCTACAATCCTCCTGCGAAGAAGGAGGAGAAAAAGATCGAAAAAATAGAAGATGAGGCTACTCCTGAGATGGCTCTCGATCCTGCGATGATGCAGAAGATGATGCTCTATATGTTCCCTGTCATGATTGCTACGTCTTCATACTTCTTTCCCCTTGGTGTCGGACTCTATTGGTTCATCGGAACGGTCTTCGTCATCGTCCAACAGTGGTATGTGAATGTGATCGGAAAGAAGAAAGGCAGTAAGTAGAAAATTATGTATTGGTCTATGGACTAGTGCTCTTCATATCATCATATGTCTATACCAAAGGAAGAATTCTTTGCACTCATCAGTACTACGATCTATCTTATCGGAGCAATTCCGTATTGGAAAGATCTTATTCTTGGAAAGAATATTCCGCATATATTCACATATAGTCTTTGGTGGATTCTCGTAGGATTCAATGTATCAGTTCTCATAGTACATAAAGAATATTTCTGATTGATTCCATCATGACTCATGTTTACATCAGTATCATTTTGATGTTATTTTGGGATCAAAAGTTTCTCAAAGATATCCATAAATTGGTTTGATTGGCTCTGTTTTTGATGATGATTGGTTCTCGTATGATACTGGTTTGTATCAAAGAATATTCTTCATACAGTAATACTCACTCTCATCCTCGATTTTATAGCGTTTTTACCAACATTTAAGAAATGATGGTTGCGGCCATGGAGTGAGACAGCCATCATGTATTTTATGAGTGCTCTGTGACAAATAAGCACTATATTCTCACTCTCATGATTTGAGAATATAGAAAATATGCTCTTTTGGTGATATCTCTTTGTTGCAAATCTGATTTTCTTTTTTATGGTAACGATTCGTCGCTACTACCTTCGCTGATGGAATTCTATTTTTGAATAGCTGTACACATTTTTTCCTCTCTTTTTACCTTTCCTGAACTGATAACTGATAACTGTTCACTGATAACTTCGATTTT
>JAYTYQ010000004.1:0-5422 GCA_043742285.1 Candidatus Altimarinota bacterium | reverse complement strand
CATCGAAGGTGTAGAGATTCCCGAGCCAATTGCCATCATTGTACTCGTTCACATACTTCACGACTCCGCCCTGGAGCGAATAGAGATCATTCATACCAGCCTTGTTCATGATGACAGATGCCTTCTCACAACGGATCCCTCAGGTACAGTAGAATACTACCTTTTTTCAGTCGAATTCCTTCTTGTATTTCTCGAGAAGTTTTGGTACTTCACGAAAGTTATCAGTACCTGCGCTGATCGCACCCTTGAAATGACCCAAACGGTACTCATAGTCATTTCTCATATCGAGGATTGCGTAATCTTCAGGATTTTTTTCGAGGACTCTATGGAAGTCCTCTATCGTGATTTCTTTATGATATTTTCGTACGTCTTCTGCTGTCACCTTCTCACCGAGTGTCACGATCTCATTGCGGATCTTCACACTCATACGAGGGAATGCATGATCATCGACGGGAGTAGACTTCGAATCAATGTCAGAGATATTTTGGAAGTATTTCGATGTATCGAGGAATTGTCTATATGCCCAACATTGACCTTCATTGCCCGTCACAGTCGAACTGATTCCCTCATTCCCGATATAGACACGTCACCGCAGTCCAATATCGCGAGTGAAGTCGAGGTGTTCCTGAGCGACGATATCGAGTTCTGATTCGGGAATATCGACAAATGTATAAAACGTCAAAAGTTGGTATTTCGGCTTATGGCGTGCATTGAGTTGAGAGACCATATTAGTTGCTGCTAATAGATAAAAATACGCGAGTTGTCGCTCGGGTGAGAAAAGTATAGCTAAAAGTTATTTTTGTAAAGAGTAAAGATATAGATACTGTCCATGCTCTGCTGTACCGGTCGTTCATCGAGCATGGGATGTCATCAATGTTGCATGTACTCTCTGGGAGATCTCATTAGAAAGGCTCACATAGCTCCAGACCGTTTTATATCAATTGCCTTTACACCATACCAGAAACTCAGCCCATAGCTCTGTAGAAATTCCTCTTCTCCGATAGCTATGGTGAACAAATATCCATTGTACGACTTGTACTTCTGAGAACACGGAATTTTGTTTTGACTCGAAATAAGCGATAATTTTGCTATTCTTATCTTGAATAATTCGAAAAAAACGAGTTGGATCATGGATTTTTTCTACGAATTGATCTTGGCTATGCCAATCTATAAAATCTTGTATCATTTTGGGAGGATACATGTGAGCTATCTCAACAAAGAATTTCCCAAATATCGATGAAAGCTTGTTGAGGTTTCCGAGAGAAGACTCCTGGATGTTCATCGATTTTCACATATACTTAAAACATAAGTACAAATTCCCCCTTCACCTTCCCTTCTCACAGGTAGTACTCTCGTACTTCTGAAATAGTACCCCTTTTGAACTCTTCGAATTTCTTCGTGATCTCACGACCGATGACGATGTGATGATCAGAGCCGAGATACTGTTCGAGTTCTGAAAGAGTCTTCTCGATACGGTGGACTGACTCATAGACGACGACGGTATATTCCTTGTTCACGAGTGAGCGAAGCATCGTCTGCCGTCACTTCTTCACGGGGAGGAATCCGAGATAGAGATACTGATGACAGTCAATCCCACTGGCGACGAGCGCTGAAAGAACGGCTGAGGCTCATGGAACTGGTACAACCGAAATCCCTTCTTCGATTGCCCGTCGTATCAGGACGAATCCTGGATCAGAAATTCCTGGAGTCCCAGCATCAGACACAAGTGCCACATGTTTCCCTTCCTTCAGAAGTTCGATAATCTTCTCCATCTTCGAGAATCCAGAATGGGAATGGAATGAGAGAAGTCGACCACTATTCTCGAGATCATAATGGATCAAGAGCTGTCACGTCACTCGCGTATCCTCACAGGCGATATAGTCTGCCTCTCTGAGGATACGAAGAGCTCGAAGCGTGATATCTTCGAGATTACCGATGGGTGTGGAGACGATGCTTAATATTCAATTCATCAATAGTTCAATTACAAATAAATTGATTATTTAAATACCGAGTTTATCACGTATGACATTCACTTCATAGACGACTTGTTGATCCTTCTTCATGATGGTTTCGAGCTTCTTGCAAGAATACATGACGGCGGTATGATTGCGTCCAGAGAAGATATTGCCGATACGCTCATAGGTATAGTGAAGTCGGTTCTTCAGGAGATACATAGCGACCTGACGGGGGATCATATTTTCTTTTTTGCGATCTTCAGAGAGGAGCATGCGTATTTCTATACCGAAATGACCAGATACTGCCTGAACGAGATCTTCATAGCTACAATTCCCCATACGCTGTGTGCGTGTATCAGCAAGACTCGAAGTGATCGACTTCACTGCAAGCTTCGAGAGACGATAGGCGACATTCTCGAGGGTGGGAGGAGTATTCTTGAGATCATATTCAGCGATGATCTGATTGAGGATGCCTTCGATCTCACGAACATTGGTCGTGACATTCTCAGCGATGAACTCTGCTACTTCTTGTGTGAGGATGAACTCTCGTGCACGAGACTTTTCTTGGATGATCGCGAGACGTGTCTCATAGTCAGGTTCTCCGAGATCAACCGTGATTCCCCATTCGAACCTGCTCGTGAGACGAGGTTCGAGTTCTGTGAGCTCCTTTGGTGGACGATCTCCAGAGAGGATGATCTGTTTCCCGGCTTCGTATAGGATGTTGAAGATATTGTAGAGCTCTTCTTGTGTCTGCTTCTTACCTGCGAGGAACTGGATATCATCGATCACGAGGACATCGATCTGGCGATATTTCTCTCGAAGCTTATCGACGGATCGTCACTTGATACTTGCGACATAATCCGTGAGAAATCTATCTGCAGTCGTATAGACAACTTTCAGATTCTTGTGCTTGGTACGAATGACATTCGCGGTTCACTGAAGGAGATGTGTCTTCCCGAGTCCGACATTCCCATAGAGGTAGAGTGGATTGTAGGAGGATCATGGCTTACGGGCGACAGCCTCTGCTGCTGCATGAGCGAGCTGAGTACTCGGCCCAATGATGAAGTTATCGAGGCGATATCGATCATTGATGAGACGAGAATTGATGCCATCGACGATCTCGATTCATTCGATATGTTGTTTTTTGGTGAGCTTTTCACTCTCCTTGTATGCGAGACGGCAATCGATGACGAGAGATTCGCTCTTGGTATCGATAGCATCATCGACAATGATATCGATGGAGTCAATAGCAGGACAGATATTCTGGATCGAGTTCTTGATCTCTGTGTAGAATTTGCGGGCAAGATTGTCTCGATGAAATGACGATACCACTCCAAGACTGACGGAGTCGGAGGTGACTTCCATGAGTGAGAATTTCTTGAAGTAGGTGAGGAAGTCTTGTTTTCTCACTTGTATCGAGAGGTCCGTGACGACTGATTGGAGGTGAGAAAAATCGAATGATTGAGCCATGTTGAGTGCAGTGTGAATAGAAAATTGACTCTTAGATATTTTTATTTTCTATATACGTATATTTGTGTTTCTTGGACATCGTTTTATTCTTTTTCTGCATGATGTCAAAAGAAAAGAAAATGTTGACAACGTGCATCGAATACGATATTTGCTCGATTCTACGAGTAGCTCTGTCGACATGAAGTTCGCATGCAAATCAAGTGAATTTTTGAGATTCAAGAATACAAATTATCAACGAAAATTATCGAGTCCAATATCACTATCACCGAGAATCATTCTGAAAAAAACCAACAATTGTTGGTTTTTTGGGAATTGATATCGGTTATTTGATCTCCTTGAGTCGAGCAGCTTTTCCAGAGAGTTCACGAATGTATCGGATATTTTTGCGACGAACCTTGAATCTGCGAAGGACGACGATCTTAGCAATATAGGGAGAATTGATCGGAAAGATTTTCTCGATACCAATACCTTCGATATCAGCACGAACCGTGATAACTTTATCAAGAGCCGTTTTTCCCCGCATAGAGATCACAAGACCCTTGAATATCTGGACACGTTCTTTGTCACCATCTTTGATTATCTGATGTACTTCGACTTCCATTCCCGTTGCGAGTATTGGATTATCTGATTTTGTTGCTCCTGCTTGTATCTGAGCGATGAGAGTTGAGTCCATGATTGAGAATATTAGATTGGAAAAGCGCGCGAATTATATGACTCTCGGGTAAAAATGCAAATGTATTTTCTTGTTTTTTTCATGAGAGAGGAGAAATAAGTGAAAAATATCAAAAAATACTTTTTCTCGTTTGCAAATTCTCCCTTTGTCTATATCATACGCTCTATATTTGTATAGAACTCATGGATTTCATTTTCTCAAATCAAGTCGCTTCATTCGAGGCAATTATTGTTCTCCTTTGTGTTGGACTCATTGCCATGATATTTCTCTACGATGGCTATCTTTTTGTATCAAGAGTACTCGGTATTCTCACGCCTCGCAAAGAATACATCAAAGAGAAAATCGCCGAAGTAGAAAAAAAGGAAGACATACCAGTGATCGAAGCGATACGACTCACTGAATTCGAAGAATCAGTGGCTATCAGCGAGGGGGCTCCGCAGGAGGAAGAGATTCAAGTAGAGTTGGATAGAGAGGTTGAAGCATCAGAACCATCAATTCCTGATACAATAGAAGAAGTTACAGGAGCTAAAGTTCTCGAGTCTCGAGATGGCGAGGAGTCGGTCGTGATCGTTCCTGAAGAAGCCGGAGAAGTTGTCCAATTATGAGCAAAGGACGAATCGATCTCACGAGAAATACCGCAATACATCCCAGATGATCTTCTGATACAACAAGTCGAAGAAGAAATGACTGAGAATCTCCCTGCAAAAGAAGTATGAGAACCCAAGGAAGAGAGTCCTACAATCGAATCCCTCATTCTCAAGTCTGAACAAGATATACAAGTTCAGAAAGATCTCTGAAGGGAAGAGGTCCCGAAGAAGAGATCCCTTCCCCAGATCTCTCCTGAGAATCGAGACAAGCTCGTGAATATAGCGAACACTGTCCGGACACTCATCGCCCGTGGTCATATCGTGGAAGCTCGATCGCTCATCATCGAAGGACTCTCCATCTCGAAGATTCATCGTGAGCTCAATATCATCCTCGGTGAACTCTATGAGCGAGATCATGCCTTCGAGAAGGCAGAGTTCATCTACAAGGATATTGCCTATGTCTATGAAGACGATGTCGAGATCCTCATGCACCTCGCAGCGAGTCTCGCGATGCAGCGCAAGTATCGGGTGAGCTATGAGTTCTATCGGAAGATCCTCACGCTCAATGGTGATACCGAGGAACTCCTCTATACACTCGCGCATCTCGCTTCCGAGCTCGGGGAGACCGATGAAACCTATGAATACGCTCGCAACTACAACAACCAATACCCGAAAAATCCCGAGATTCTCTGGCTCCTTACCCAATCCCTCATCGCTCGTGGATGACGCCGTGAAGC
>JAYTYQ010000003.1:0-8682 GCA_043742285.1 Candidatus Altimarinota bacterium | reverse complement strand
CCATTTCCCGCAATATGAGAGCTTCTAGATGGGATAAAAAGAAAAATCGCTCAAATAGTTTATATATATCATGGGAATGAAGAGAATAGTCCTGGAGTTTATAGGAAATCTTCAAGCCCAATATGGACCGCACAAGTAGTCAATATGAATGAACCAAGCTTCTATTGACTCGTACAGCATACGAATGGTGAAGTAAGTATTGTGTGTCTTCTTCGAAAACCTTGATTTACGGATATAGAGATGTTACAGGGTATGCTTAATCATTTCGATAGTCTTTCTACAGGAATCGAACAATCCAGAAATTATCCAGAGTGATCGATTATTTTCTCATGAGTAGGTATATTGCCAGGATTGATCAATAGGTTAGCAGTGCCAAAGTGAAATAATCTTCCAAAACTTCAGATTCCACCAAGGGTACTTGTTCATAATAGTTGGAAAAATGCTAATTCAGCTGGATTTGTTGCTGAAGCTTGGAGAAAGATAGGGCAGACAGAATTTTCAAACCAATGATCGTTAAATCAACTTATTCTTGGTCATAAGGGGACTCTCTGAGAAGCAGTCCTTCGAAAGCTAGAAATTGATCCAGAAAATAATACATCAGAAACTCTTCTCATTGATAAATCTGGTTGAGAAAGCTTCCCTAAGATTCCTGACGGAGATATATTAGTACTAGATGTTACAGTTTGATCACTTGGTACCTATATGGAAGCACTTTCTCGAATTTCAAACAACTCAGATTGAAGCAAAAGAAAGATTTTATGGATTAACGAAGCATACCCCCCACCGATGCGGAGTCTCATTGATCGAGCTGTAGGCTTATGAATACATATCGTACATATTGTATGAGTTGAATGAAAAATTATACCGAGTCTTACTGATGTTTATACCTGAGGAATACCGTGTTGTATGGCACTTTTTAGTCAATGAGTAGATGGCGTTATTTTTAGGAGATTAATTCCTATCGATCATAAAATAGGGATTGCAAGACCTGTACCACAACTACAGTCTGCATAACTACTCCAACACCTCCCTCACCTTCCCTCTTGTATCAATAGTATGCTCGATACTCTCACTGGTATTAGCAGGAGTATCGACTCTGGTATTCTCCGTATCATGTTGAGTATGAGCACTCTCAAGGAGTGATTGGATCTTCGCGACGATAGTATCAGGATCAGCTACATAGTACATAGTCATCGTTCCGAAGAGTGCTTGGGAATCACCTTCTGTGAGGATATCGACGGTGCCATAGTCGAAGAAGCTCGCGAGCTTGCTCGGAAATAGTGATCGGATTGTTTTGATCTTATCTCACTCAATTGTCTGCACACTGGAGAGGACTCAGGACTGATTCACGAAGTAGATCTTGCCAGGAATGATGACGTTGTAGTCCATCTCGAGATCGATCATACGTTTCCGGTACATCTTCAGGAATACGATCTCGATGATGATGACGAGCGTGTCGGTTGCAAGGATCCAGAAGTGATCTCAGAGCATCTTCTGATAGAGGAACATGAGGCAGAGCTCACTCGCGATCGTGACGATGAGGATGAACTGATTGGTGACTGATGAGTCGAAAAAACTGATAAAGTATCGATCTCAGAGCTCGAGAGATTTTCTGAGGGCGGTGACATCCCCAGATATAGAAGACATATGCTGTATCTCACGAAAGTGTCGGATATAGTTGTATGACGAGATGATGAGAATGATATCCATGAGGATATTGCCACCGATGATCGTCGATCGTATATAGCCTATTTCGATACTGATGTAAGCGATATGGATACTGAGCATCGACAGGAACAGTATTACCACTGGTATCCACAGAACGAACAATGCAAAAATCCATGATCTCTTCACGATCATGATTCGTGTATATCCCTCTGCGATGAGTCTGTCGACGAGTTCGGTCTCTCCAGATATCCGAAAAGACTTAAAAAGCCAAGTGTAGATGCTGTGAAATGGTATCATAGAGACTATGATAGGCATTTTTTCAGATTTTCAAGACAAAAGTAGGAATATTGGAAGAAGAATCAGGCATTGGCAGCTTATTCCTAAACAGAAATGAGCAGTACCTTATATGGTCTTCTCGACTTTGACTGCGAGTCCACCTTTTGGGCTCTCAGAGAAGGAGAGCTTATCAACGAGTTTTTCCGTGATATGGAAGAGTCCTCTTCATCTTTTTCCCATATAGATGCCATATCCATTTTTTGAGTCCTTTTTGACCTTGATGATATTTTTGACCTTGGATGAATCTTTTCCATTTCAGGTATCATGAACCTCCAGAGAAATTTGGAAGAGTCCATCCTTCCCTTTTCCTGCATGTATCAGACACGAGTCAATATCATCTATTGCACTTCCATGTTCGATAGCATTGTTGATGAGCTCATCTGTTATGAGGATGAATCTTCCTCGCCAGAGCGCATGAATATGGTGTGCATCGAAAATCTTTCCTACAAAATCACGGATAATTTTCGATTGACTATAGTCGGCTCAAAAATCTATCTGACAGTCTACCTCATGAATATCTCCAAGACTTGAGAGTATTTTCCCGAGAGCTTCGGCATAGTTTTGATGTGCTATATTGATTTCAACCATGAAAATATATTGGAAATATCGAATATTCTACGGTGTACTATATCTCTTTTTCGAAAAAATTGCAAAAAAAGCATAAAAAAATCGTTCCGAATGATTCGAAACGATAAAACACTCTCGAAAGAGAGTTTTGAGATACTAGCGAACTGCTTCTTTGAGAGTCTTACCAGCACGGAATACTGGAGTCTTCATAGCTGGGATCTTGATTTTCGCACCAGTCTTAGGATTGACTCCATTACGAGCAGCACGATGAGATATCTTCCATGCACCGAAACCTGTAACATTTACTTCCTCACCCTTTTTGAGTGATTTTGTAATAACTTCGATCATAGCACCGAGTGATTTTGCAACGGCATCCTGACTGAGACCAGCCTTAGCCGCTACTGACTTAATGAAGTCTTGCTTTTTCATAGGTGAAAAAGTTAAGAAATAAAGGACAAGAACGATTATAAGAAAGACTTTCATAATTGCAAAATTTTTTTTGGCTTTTTTATCAAATTGCCTTCTGTCAATACTGATTTTATCCTCAATGGAGAGCCAAAATTTATGGTTTTATTGCGTTGGCTTCCAGATGCTGAAAGTGTATCTGGATGCGGAAACTGGAGGTATTGCCTGTATACAAAATATGAGCAACTTTTGCCTGCTCTGGAGCCACTTGCAATATGAGAGATTTGTATATACTTCCCACATATTATATTTCTTTCTTATGGCAGATCGTATATTTATCCTCAGTTCTCTCATCCTCTCATTCTCCCTCACATTCCTCATGATGCCCTATGGGATATCGCTTCTCGTACGCTACAAGATGGGTAAACAGATACGAGAAGAAGCTCTGATCGGGAAGGCTGAAGAATTCTCTCGACTGCATCAAGGAAAAACTGGAACTCCCACCATGGGTGGTGCTATGATCATCATCTCGGTGCTTATTATCACACTTCTCTCTATATGGGTACAGTATATGGGTCCTTGGATGGAATCCATACTTGGTTTCAGTTTCAAGTATAGCCTCTGGAATCGTAATGAGACCTATATAGTGCTCTTTACGCTCGTGAGTGTCGGTTGCATCGGATTTATTGATGATTATCTCAATATTCGAGGCATCGGCCGTACGAAGTGACTCTCCGCACGAATCAAGATGATTCTTCTCATTCTTTTCTGATTGGTATGAGCCTATTGGTTCTATGGGAAGCTCGGATATTCCTCGATTCATATTCCACTTTTTGGTGCCGTCAGTATAGGGTATCTCTATATTCCATTGTTTATCTTTGTACTCGTAGCTACAGCCAATAGCGTCAATATCACGGATGGACTGGATGGTCTCGCAGGAGGACTTCTTCTCTTCTGTTACACCATCTATGCCGTGATTGCGTATACGAAGGGTCTTTTTATCTTGACAGCTTTTTGTCTCATCATCGTCGGAGCACTCATAGCATTTCTGTGGTTCAATATCAAGCCCGCAAAGGTTTTTTTGGGTGATGTTGGATCCCTCTCACTGGGTGCAACCCTTGCGGTCATAGCATTCATGACAGATACGCTCCTAGTACTCCTCATTGCTGGTGGGATTTTCATATTCGAGACACTTTCGGTGATTGTGCAGCTCCTCTCAAAGAAGTATAGAAATGGAAAAAAAATATTTCGTATTGCGCCATTCCATCATCACCTCGAGGCGATTGGCTGGAAAGAAGAGACTATTGTTATGCGTTTCTGGCTTATCGGTATGATACTCTCGGTGACGGCTCTGACCTTTGGGTTCATTCGCTAAAGTCGCTCACTATTTCTCCTCAGGAAATATATAAGGAATGAGAAAATCTCGTAGTTCTCGATCGAATTCCTCATTTTTCTCTGGCATATTCACGGTAATACTGTAGACGAAATCCGTTGCATTCGGTATCTCTGAGAAAATCTCGAGTGAGATAGGGGAATATTCATTGATTTTTCACTCGATGAGCATGAGAGAATCCTTGACCATATCAGGATTTCCACAAGACTTTTTGAATGGAATTTTGAAGATATAACTATAGAACCTGCGTCTCGAGAGATTCTCGATCTGTTCCGTATTGAGTACTCTATTGGGCATGAAGACAACCTTCCCCTCCATGCTCATGATCTTCGTATAGTTCAGATTGATCTCCTCGACGATTCACTCGAGATTTTTCACACGGATCGTTTCCCCGATTTCGAAGGTTTTACTCATGATGATAGAAAGACTTCCGAAAAGATTGGCAATGATATCCTTGCTAGCAAGAGCAAATATAACTCACCCTATTCCAGCTCCAGCCAAGAGTCCACTGGTATTGATTCCGATCTCATTGAGTATAAAAAATCATCATGCAATCCAGATAAATGAAATGGTGATGAAACGGATAGTGGGTAGGAATTTCCTAATGACCAGGTGTTCCATTGCGAATGCGTGCTTGATCTCATGAAATATCAAACTCGTGACATTCGTGATGATCAATATGATAAAAAATCCACGTAATACCTGGTAGATATCATCAATGAGCGTCAATGTACTCGGATGAAAATGGAAAATATCTGAGTCGACTATGGTGTGATAAATGATCACGATAAATGAGATACAGATAATCCATGAGAGAAGATACCAGAGATGGGAGAGCCGATTTTTCATCGTTACAGAGTTCATATACTCAGAGAATACCATACTCTGTATTTATTTGCAATTTTTCGAGAGTGGAATGAATCTCGAAATCTTGGAAGGTTGGCAGGCTGGTGCTTGGATGCTCATTCTTGTCGAAAGGCCTAAAAAATCCAAATTCTATATTCGGCTTCTCTGCTACTATTTCACCCTTGCATTTTTTATTATTTCAGTATTCTCGTAGTGCTTCGCAAGAAGTATATTTTTCGTATTTTTTCATAAAAGTCAGTATTCTATGAGTTTCAGACTCTCAAACATTCATGACTACAATCGATTCGTCGCAATAGATCTCGGATCGTATCGTGTACGAGCATGCATCTATGATATAGTAGAATGAGAGCTCATCCTCAAGTGAAAATCAAGTATCCGACAGAATAGAAAAAACTTCCTAGACGGTTCAATTACTAATCTTCGATGAGTGGCTGAGACGATTGACCGAGCGATTGTCCAAGCGGCTTCCAAGCTCGAGAATATTCCAGATGATATTATCCTGACATTTTCCCCTGAGATTACACTCTTTGATTCCCTAACGACCCAATATATTCGAACAGATCGAGAATCTCTTGTCACGATGCAGGAGATCGATACAATGATCAAGAAGATCGAACATGACTCGCTCGATCGAGCCAAGGAGAAATCCAAGAAACAATATGGAATCGTTCATGACGATATACGACTCGTCTCGAGTACGCTGACTTCGATCCATATTGATGGGAAACTCGTCACGAATCCACTTGGTTTTTCGGGTTCCAATATTCTCATTCGAGTCCTCAATGTCTTCGCACCTGCTAGTGAATTCAATATTATGAGATCGATCCTCTCGAGCCTTGGAAAGCGTACGATATCGGTCGTTCCAACGCCACTTCTGTTCTCGAAAGTGAGTGAACAAAGTGAATATGCTCTCGAAAAAAATGCTTATATTGATCTGGGATATCTGCATACTACCATGGTCTTCGAATCACATAACGAAATCATCTCATTTGAGACGTTTCCTTTCGGAGTCAAGAATCTTCTCGATACATTTTCTCGACACTATGAAGACAAAACTTATCTCGAGATCGAGAATATCTTGTGGAACGATGATATCGAATATAGTGAGGAACAACGCTCATGTATCCAAGATTTCTTCCAATACTTGAGTGACGTCTTCTCTGTACTTGTGGCACGAGAGAGAGATTATATGTCTATGGATACGATTTTCCTTTCCTGAGGAATATTCCAGAATGAAAAATATAGAAGTATGTTTTATGATACTTTCCATACTTCATATCGGAATCACTTTATGCGTCTCGAATTCTCCAGAATCCCTGAAAAACAGATCGATCCAGAATATATGATGTGCTATGCACTAGCGATCCTTGCACAAGAACTTCTCGTCACCAAGAAAGACCCACTCATCCGCATCCTTCGCTATGTTCTCTATAACTATGAATAATTCCAATGCATCCGAGTAAAATCATCATCTCCAAGTCAGCTTCTCTCTTTGAAGCGATGAAGGCAATCGAAGAGGCTATAGGAAGCCATGCTCTTCCTCTCACGATCGATATGAGTCAAGTGACATTTTCACTCACTCGTGATGTATTTTTCGTTCTTGCAAAGCGATTCAAGACTGATCAATTTAAGCTCCTTCTCAAGTATGAACATCAGGTAGATATGGCTCGATCAGCTTCTATCAGCGCCCTTCTCTCAGGACTCAGTGCAGAATTTGATCGAGAATTCGAGAACAAGAACCTCCTCAAGCATAACTTCACAATGTGGGAATATTTTCTCTATGAAGTCAGACGAGCTGGACTCTATATTAGATTTCTCTTCACTCGAAAAAAAGAAAAACTCCCACTCTATAAGATCAAGAAAGCAACGCCGAATCTCATCCTCATCGTGAGTGGACTGATCATGTCACTTTCACTTCTCCTTTTCATATTCTATTTCACGGTTTCGAAGACCTATGTCTATATCACGCCGCAGATATCCGTGCGACCGATCAGCGCGAATATTATCTTCTCACAATTGACAGGCTCACTCATTCAGCCGAAAAATATGGTCCAGATGAAGAAGATAGCCCTCCCAATTGACTATACAATGAACTTCAAGCTCGATACTATCGATCCCAACTCAGCTACCAATGCACGTGGAAAAATCACGATCTATAATGAACTCTCGGAAGCGCAAGCTTTGAAGCCAAATACTCGATTCGTCACGGATGATGGGAGTGTATTTCGTACAGATGGTTGGGTCAATATTCCCGCCTCGAAGACAGACAATGGAATCACACAGATCGGAACGATCGATGCAACACTTCGTGCGGATGTGGCAGATGAAGGGGGAAAAATCATCGGTGCTCGAGGAAATATCGTTCAAAATACCCTTCTCACCATTCCTGGTCTGAAGTTCAACCGCGACAAGGTCTATGCAAAGGCGAAAGAAAATTTCGTCTGATGAGCTGATCCGAAAATACACATCATCACAGATAATGAGATCAAAAAGCTCAAATGAATTCTCCATGAGAAATTGACACTTAGTGCAGGAGCGAAATTCCAGACATGGATCAATGAATCGAATACAAAATCATGAGAAGATTTTTCTCTACTCAAAGATTCTACGATATTGAGTGATGAACAAATATCAATCGATGGCAACAAAAAAATCGGTGACCTCACGAATGATATTGACCTCAAGGGGACGATCAAAATCACCGCCCTCCTCTATGATCGAAAGGGTATTATCGATTATCTCACGTCAATATTCCGAGAAAAACTCCTCTATGGGACGGACAAAGAACTCGGTATCCACAATGATACTCTGAGACTCACAAATATCGTGAGTCGTTCGGAAAATGACTCCACGATCAAGGCGACTATGGAGATGAATGCGACGATCACCTATGATCTCGAGAATGCAACGAATGATCTCACGAAACGCATGAAGCTCATCATTGCCGGACTCTCGATCGATGAAGCCAAAACTCGGCTCATCAATGAATGACACGTACGAGAAGTGGAGATCAAATTCTCACCCTTCTGGATGACTCATGTCTCTTCGAATATGGATAATATCGAATTCGTGATCAAGAATTAGGAGTTTAGTTTGAAAATAAATCAAGTTCGTATTAATTAATCATTTCTCTCCTTGTCCCTTTCTCAAGAGATCGAATCTCGTGTCAATATTCTCGATGTCGTCAATCGCTATGTCCAGACGAAGAAAGCTGGAGTCAACTACAAGTGACTCTGCCCGTTTCATAGTGAGAAGAGCCCATCATTCATCATCTCTCCTCAGAAGAACATCTGTCACTGCTTCTCCTGTGGGAAATGAGGATGACCGATCCGATTTCTCATGGAGATGGAGAAGATCGATTTCCGAGAGGCGGTTTCGATATTGGCAAAAGAGGCAGGGATCGAGATGAAGACGGACTTCATGAAGGAACGTCAGGAGAAGTGAGG
>JAYTYQ010000002.1:0-4638 GCA_043742285.1 Candidatus Altimarinota bacterium | reverse complement strand
CCATAGGTGAGTTGCTTTGACTTGGCAGCAGGAAGCCCCCATGAGAAGGGGGGAAGATTCGCCTGATTCTGTGGCGAATCAGGGGGGTTCTGCTCAGATCCTCCAAGAAGAATCGAATTACTTCCAATAAGAGCCATCTCTCGCAATGTTGCTATATTTTTCTCGACAACCTCTTGTCACTTCTTGGCAAAAGACTGACGAATACTTGGCTCGAACACTGCGGTATCGAGTCACAGATATCCAGAAAGGATGCCGAGGAGATAGGTATTCTCATACTTATCTTCGATGAGTGGAGATATGACAATATACTCTGAGCGAAGAGTTGGGTGGTCTATCTCTGCCTTCTCGATCCATTTCTGATTCGCTATGAGAAGTCCTCATCGCTTGAGAGCCAAGAGATTGGGATAGATATTTTTCTCATTGAGTGAGATGAGTATATCGATGGCTTTGGTGATATAGGGCTTCTCACTACAGATATGGACATCGTAGTAGTTGAGTCCTCCCTTGATGATCGACTGATATTCACTATCAGTGATGACTTGTTGACCGAGCGATGCAAATGTAGTCGCGATGATATCCATGATTGAGTGCATCCCGAGTCCAGCAGGCCCAGCAATACGGATGGCAAAGTGTGTGTTTGTGAGCATATTTGAAGGATTATTCTCCTACATGAGATGGCAAGAGTATAAGAAAAAGACGAGAAAATGCAAATACTACATGAACATAAATCCTAATATCAGATTGAAGATAGTGAACCAGAACATATATCCACGAGGGGTTCGATCCTTGAGATAGACAGCGCCAATATGAGAGAGAATGAGCGTGAGAATCGTAGACCAGATGAGATGGGAGGGATCGAGATTCATGAGTGAGTGTTAGTTATCGAGTACCTTGTTCCATGCGAGGAATGAGAGTGAGGAGAGGAAGAGTACGAGGAAGATGCAGCCTGCTGAGAAGAATGCAACCTGGAGTGAGTATATATCACTCATCCATCCAATGAATGGTCCTATGACAGCGAATACTGCTCGCCATGAGAGTGCCTGGATCGAGAGTACTGTCGCGCGAATATCGGAGGCAATGGCACGATTGATATAGTCATTGAGAATCACTATACCGAATGCTCTCGCAAAGTAAAAAAGAAGTATGATCGCAATGCCGAGAAGAGAAGATGTAAATGAGAGTCCGAAATAGCCGATCACGGGAAGTGATGCAAGGAGGATGAATGAAGTCTTCCTTCCGATCATCCGTTCAAGATCATGAGCCCAGAGAGAAAATACGACAATCGAAAGATTCAGCACTGCCCAGACTGCCCCAAAGTATACCAGTGGAAGTCCGACGAAGCTAAAGTACGACTGCGATATCCACGTCATCACGAGTGTCGATGCCCCAAGTGTACCTGTGAAGAGGATAATCCATGGGATCTCATGGTGAGTGAGAGAATATTGCACGATTTTTCGCATCCCTTTCCAGGCTCATTCAGCATTATCGTGCTTGTGTCGCTCAGGTTCAGTGAGCGATATGACGAGTCAGAGTGAGATGAAGAGCATTCAGAACTGCAGATAGAACGGTGCCCTGAGACTCAGTACTGCGAGGAATCCTCAGAGAAGACTCGCGAGTGCCTCAGAAACTCATCAGATTGCCTGCATCCTTCCCGATATGCGCTTGTGCTCATCGAGTCTTCAGAGCTCTACAAGTGTATCATAGAGCATGGCGGAGTTCGTTCCCGAGAGAAAGCTCGATCCGAGTCCGAGAGTGAGTTCTGCGAGGAGAAATCCCCAGAACCCAGAAGCGAGACAGTAGATGCCGAGTCATAGAATCCCAAGGATCGTTCCGAAGATCATCGTCCCCTTGCGTCCGTAGACATCAGAGAAATATCCTGTCGGAATTTCGAAGAGTACCAGAGACAGAGAAAAGACGGACTGGATCACAAAAATATCCTGCATCGAGAGTCAGTTCTGCTGATAGAAGATCGTGATAATCGGCATAATCACCAGAAAGTACGTAATCGCCCGATGGAGATAGATTTTCCAGATGTTGGAGTGGATTGTGGAGTGCAAAGAAGGATTGAAGAAAGATAGCTAATAAAAAGAGTATATGAAAAAAGCAAAGTGAGTAAAAAATTTCCTTTCTCTTTTAATTTCCCATTTCTTTTTTCTATAATCCATAAGCCTCGCCTAGCGAGGCGGGGTATTTATCCCCTAATTTTCTCTCTATGAGAAATGTCTTTCGGCTCGTACGGATCTGGTGACGTATCCATCTCGAATGGAGATTCACTCACATCCGTTCCGTCAAACCTCGTACATGAGGACGATAATCGGTAAAGAAAAATCCCCGCACAAACGGGGATTTTTCATGGAGTATTTACCCTAAAAAGTCTTTCGAACTTTCCTCTTTCGAGGACAAAGGAAGTATATCATATTTTTGATAAAATCAAATTTTTTATCCTATCTCATACCTGAGCATATCGACATCTCCAGCACCTAACAGAAGAATCACAGATGAATCTGGATTCTCTAGATCATATTTTCGGATAAGTATGAGTGTATTCTCGAGTCATTCACCATTTATAACAGAGCCAACCCCCCTACCCCCCGTATCAGGGGGGCTTGAAGCCACTTTCTCTGCTCGCTGAATCGCCTCAATGAGGCGCTCCGTGGTCATCCATTCGACATCTTCCTTCTTGTCTCGAGAGAAATAAATATTCGGAATGATGAGCTCTGATGCATACGAAAAACTTGTTGCAAATTCTTGTAATAACTCCCGAGTGCGGGAATACTGGTGTGGCTGGAATACGACCAAGAGTTTTTTATCGGGATATTTCTCATGAATTGCCTTCAGGGTAGGACGGATCTCATTCGGATGGTGTCCATAATCAGACATGAGGATATTGCCATGTATCGTCGTCTTCACGATCTCTGAGCGACGCCATGATCCACGATACGACTCCAGTCTGGACACTATAGTCGCATCTTCCATACCGAGAAGTCTCCCCACTGTATAGGCAAGATAGGCATCTTGGAGGAGATGTTCTCATGGAACCTGGAGATGCATCTCTGGGATATCGAGAGTTTTTTCTACATAGTAAATCTTTTTCTTTCCACAACAATCCTCCTCGACGCGAGGATAATAGGTAATTATAGGAGTTTTGTTTTTGTGGCTTCATCCCTCCCCTGAGAAGGGGAGGCTAGGAGGGATTATACTCTGAGGAATTTCTTTTTGTGTAACCCCCTCTAACTCCCCCTTATCAGGGGGACTCTCGGAACTGCGCTCCACAACCCTTTTCCCCACAACAAGCTTTTTCTCTTCTGGGATACGAAGCTTTTTCGAGTTCTCATCATCTGCCGAGATGATCACATATCCAGAAGTCTGATCAACGAGTGACTGGAATGCAGAGATATAGTCTTCCAGGTTTTTGTAATAATCGAGGTGATCGAGATCGATATTCGTGATCACCGTGATATAGGGACGATACTGGAGGAATGATCTCTTGTACTCACAGGCTTCGATGACGAAATTCGGAGAATCTTCGAAGTGGAAATTCGAATTCCCGAGTTGTGGTACCTGTGTCCCTACCAATACGGATGCTCATGGTGCCTGCCTGTCTTCTGTTTTCTGTCTTCTGTTTTCTATCTCTTGTGCGAGCAAGAGACCAGTCATCGCAGTCGTCGTAGACTTCCCGTGTGAACCGGTGATCGCAATGCCATTTTTCGAATTGAAGACTTCACCGAGGGCGATAGGATAAGAGATATGACGAATACCGAGATCA
This sequence comes from Candidatus Altimarinota bacterium, assembly GCA_043742285.1. GTDB lineage: Bacteria > Patescibacteriota > Gracilibacteria > BD1-5 > UBA2023 > STC-74. The sequence goes on along the minus strand of JAYTYQ010000002.1, from coordinate 872 downwards.
CGAGCACGAGCGAGCTCAGGATTCGAGTAGATCTGCTGTTCTGGTGTGAGATCAGGCTTCGTGATGATCGCCTCTGAGTAGATGACGAGATCCGAATATGGAGGAAGATTCTCAGTATCATGTCCAATATCGATCTGGAATCACTCACTCCGAAGACTATCGAGAAGTGGAGAATCTGATCCATCCGAACCCGAGACTGTATATCCAATATGGTGATAGTATCGAGCGAGAGCCGAGACTCCGATTCCTCCGATACCGATGACGTGGAGGTGTTTGTGTTTCGTAGACATGGGGGAATTATAGGAAAAAAATAGGAAAAATCGAGCTGATATTTGACAAGTAGTAGTAGTAGTAGTAGTAGTAAGCTTGGGTATACTTACTTTTAAATATTGAAGTCTATGGCCGTAAATAATTGAACTTCCTCTCCTGACTTTTCAGCATTTAACTCGTTTGATACAAAAAATAATCCAACCCTAGAACGAGCAAGGGACACTATGCAAAAACTTGCTCAACTTATTATCAATAATAATTGAGCACTAGGTGAGCCGATGATTGTTGGAATTCAATGAAAACCATGACTCGGAAAAAGCCATTTAATTAGGGCTTTTGAAAAAGCTATTTCAGAAACCATAAAACCACATAGACCAGATCAGCACTATGGGATAGCTCAAATAAAAGATTATAAAAACCATGATATCATTATTTCAGATGATCTTTTTCAGGAAGCAGATTCACTTGAAACCATATTTGCAAAGAAAAACTGGGATAAAGGATACTATACAGCAAGGTGACTTCCTGAATTTATTTTTAACCTCTATGAAGGTGGGAAAATCTGGATAGTAAGTTCAAATTTTGATATAAAAGCGATTCTT
>JAYTYQ010000001.1:0-7981 GCA_043742285.1 Candidatus Altimarinota bacterium | reverse complement strand
ATGAGAACGACGAAAAATCTCTTGCTTTCCCCATACACTTCTGTAAAATCTTGTTCAGTTCTCAACTATGCCTTTTCTCACGGCGCTTGCCATGACATTTCAAGTGACAGAATTCGATATCATTGTGCTCGGAGGGATTTTTCTTGCGGTCATTTTGCTCTATTACTTTGTCACGTTGCATCATATATTCGAGGCAGCGTTCGGTGCCATTGTTGGTATGGGTATCTATATCCTTCTCATGGTTCTTCTTGTAGGGAGTCCTGGACTGGGAACTGAATGAGTATTATTTCCTTTTGGTTTCTCGGTATTTCTTGTGAGTATTGCAGTATATCTAGTTTTTCTGCTTGCCGTTCTTTTTCCACTGCATGGGTGACTCATTGTGAATGAGCCGACACAGCCACTCCTCTATACGCTTACCTATATTTTTGTTGCAGGATATCTCATTTTTACGCTTGGAGCCACATGTATTTACTTCATTGATCAGACATATATTTTCCGGGTTCAGACATTTCTCACCTGGTTCCATGATACCATATACTATGTAGAAATCGTGAAGAAGTCATGGTTCTATAGCTATACTATCAGTCATCAGAATACGATTATTCCACTCTGAGTTGTCCTCATGCTCTACAAGCTCCTCCTCTCGAATCTTGTGAATGCAGCGGTCCTCTCGATCTGGTTCAATCTCTCTCATGTTGGATTCTACCGGTCCAAAGATGATGCTCATTATCGCGTCGAGTTCCATGAAGTCGGTGGTTTGAGTACGAGTCAAAGGGATGATCATATCACTGGAAGTGGAAGTATTCATTCAGTTGATCGTGCCGGACATGATGCCGGACATGATGCCGGACATGGGCATCATTAAGCATCATAAGGTTGAATCAGAATGATGTTTTTTATCACTATCAATTTTCCTCTATGGCTACTCCCCAATTCGAAGAAAAAATCCTCTATAAGACACGACAGCACTGGGTAGTATTGCTTCTCAAATCACTGAAAACATTCTTTCTTTTCGTTGTTCCATTGACAGTTATGATATATTTTGTTGTCAATTCTCTATTGTGGACGATAGTATGATTTGTCATACTATGATGAATACTTCTCGGATACGGATACTATCTCTGGTATCACTCATGGCTACTCGTGGGCAATCAGAAGATCACATTGTCTGTTCGTAGTGCCCTATTTGCTCAATATGCGATGAATATTCGTTATCGAAATATTCGAGATTGTGCAGTGAGCAAGAATAATCTCCTTGGATTTCTCTTGAAGTATGGAACGCTCTTTGTCCGTGCTTCATCTGGTTCTGATGGTGACTTCATGGCACATCACGTTCCAAAGGTCGGGAAGGTCTATGCCCTCGTCAACGCACTCTCTCGTTACAATGATGATGAGAGATCCTCGATTGATACCATTGAGAAGCTCCACAACCATCATACACAGAAAGAATTCTCATGAACTATCGAACAGCGATCATTCGTGGATGAGAATAGAGAAATTCTTCAGAATATTGCGGGAATCGTAGATGTGATAGTTCTTGATACGAGAACACGAGAGTACATCAGATGAGCTGAAGAGATACGCAATCATGGTGTCCATGAGTTACTCAAGCGTAGACAGGTACTTTGCTTTCTCCATAATACTACATTTCGAAGTGCTTCAGGACCTATTACCGCCAAGACAGCCTCTGGAGAAGTCTACTTTCCTGGAGTTCCATTTCCTGAGGCTCATGGAAAAGATGTCATATCAGCATCACCAGGACACACAGTTCATCAATTTCTCAGATCATATTTTCCCTATGCTACAGATACCGATGCCACCGTCCTCGTGGGATGGAATGAGTAGGTGCTTTTTTAGCCTTCTCATCATCAGTGCCGTTCTGCAACTCGCATCATGTAGCAGTTATCGAGATCACTATGATTCAGAACATGGTGAGTACACATGAGGTGAATATCTCATCCTGAGCTGATCCCATACGGCAATCTCTATTCTGCCGAACAAAAACGAAGTAAAAAATATTGTTCGTTCTTTTGATCGAGCGAAAAGCCGTATATGGGTCGAGATCTATACTTGGACAGAAGGAGAGAGTATCGACGCATTGATTCGAGCCTATCGTCGATGAGTCGATACCCGTGTCATTCTCGAAGGGAATGTCTATGCAACACCGAGAATCAATGATGATAACTTCAAGAAGCTCAAAAATGCTGGAGTGAAAGTTACATATGCAGACAATGATCGCTACAACTTCACACATGCCAAGTTCTGGATCGTCGATGACGACTACTGTGCGAGTACAGGAAATCTCACTCATAGTTCTTTCCAGAAAAATCGAGATATCATCATCTGTGATACACATTTAGATATTCTTCGTGTTCTGAAGGCACTATTTCTCGCGGATGAAGCGAAAGAATTGCCCGTCTTCTCAGAGTCGATCCCGCTCAATATTGCCATCAGTCCCATCAATATGCGCACTCGACTGATCTCATTTCTACAATCAGCAAAACAATCGCTCTTCGTCTATGTGCAATCGGTCTCTGATCCAGGTATACTCTCAATCCTTCAAAAACAGTATGATGTTGGAATAGATGTCAGACTCTGTGTCTCAGATACTGATGGGATCGCAACAATTACAGGATACACTTTCCCTATAGCATATATGCGCAAACCATATCTTCATGCCAAGGCCATCATGATAGACCACAAGGATATACTCATTGGCAGCGTGAACCTCACTTCCAATGGCATTGATAAGAATAGGGAAGTGGTACTTTTGTACCCAGATTCTTCTGAGCTGACAGCCAAGATTGAGTCTATTTTTCTTCAAGATTGTTTTCCACAGAAATTTGCAAAATAAGAGGAGTTATGATAGATTGAGTATATGAATCGTATAGTGTATTACATATCGCTCGGTATTCTCACGGGGCTTATGAGTTTTTTCATGCTGTTATCATCTTTTAGCTTCGCGGATCATGACGGAACCCTTGTGCAGCAAACAGAAAAAAATACTTGGTATCGTGTCTCATTGAGTGGCACTTCTGGTACTACCGTACTCGGATATGCCCCTATCAATCAAAAAAAAGATAATATTTCCTCAAATATGACTCTATTTTGAGAGATTGGGCGACTCTCATCACTGATGTATCTGTCTCAGTCAGGCGTATTTTCGCCTCCTGTAGTACAGAGTGGAGCTACCGGTCTCATTTTAGCGGATTTGCAATGAATTATCTCCCTTTATGACCTCTTTTCTACCTATACGATCTACTCAACTGGTGGTGAATACCGTATCGATCAGATCACGAATGGCAGTTTCTACATCGGAAAGGAGAAGGATGGGAAGATTGCTATTTATGCTATTGATGGTGTCATTCGTCTAGCATTCCTGGATAAGTGAGTTGAGATGACCAACATGATCCTCTTCCCAGGATCCTATATCCGATTCGATCCTCGTCGCAATGCGAATCTCAAGTGAGCTGATCTTTTTCGTACCATCCTCTCGCTCCAAGAATGAGAAAATGAAGTCTTCGAATTCGTCAATCCGAGGGTGAACGCGGGAGATGATAAGGATACATTCTTTAACTATCGACTTCCCCTGGAGACCAAAATCCTTTTTCGAGCTATTTCTGGAAGGTTCCATGATCAAGTAGAGTGAGTTGATCTTCTGAAGTCATATGCTTCTGACTGAATCGTGAATACCAATCAATCTTCGGGTTGGATGATCAATCCATCAAAAAGGAATCATCTGATGCTTCTCGAACTGAAGACGCTCCTCTCTCAGATAGTCAACATGAAGACTTCATCCAGAGCCATCGTTGAACGAGTAGCAGAACTCTATACGAATGCAAAATCTCTCAAACTCGAATCATCTACCGCCAAAAAGACGATCGAACAATTCCTTCTCGATGGACGATTTGCACTCTATGGCAATATCAGTGACGTCGGTAAGGGATATCAGGAAAATTATGAAGATATCGCAAAGATGATCGGCATCACTCCAACTACTGGAAAATCGAAACTCCTACAAAATCTTGCAGATATCTATTCCTGAAATCTTTTTCTCCAAACGAGCAAAAACTCTTTCCTCAAAATTGATACCTTTGAGCCAACAGCTACAACGCTGCTCTCAACAGTACAAACGGGTGGAATTGATCAAAAAGATTATTTCGATATTGCACTCTATGCCTACAATATTCTTGATAAAGTACAGGATAAAGGGGTATTATCACGAGATTTTATCGAGAATAAGGCTACCTATGATTACCTCACGACCTTCTTCTATGCTGGGAGTAAGTACATGAATTCCATTGAAGATCCAGAAAAGAAACTCAAGACAATTTCGAGCTTCTCTTCTCAATTCTATGAACGAATGCTCACAATACTCGTCAAGTCACTCTACAATACATTCATGCAGGATGATCAAGGGGCATTATTTCTCAAGAAATGACTCGCAGATGAGAAGAGCGTAAAGATAAATATCGATTTGCTGCGAAATATCCATGAACTCAATGGGATCGTCTCCTATCTCAATGAGACAATCAAGGCGGCTTATGCCAAGGATAATACCTCAGATGTCTATATCAATATAGAAAAAGCCACTCTTCGTCTCGAGGCATTCTCGAATCTTCTGGATCCTGAGAAGCGCAATGAGAACTATAAGGCATATATACTCGAGCCTTATGCGACTGAAGTATATGATGGCATTGCCCTTCCGAAAATACAGAAGGATCTCATTAGTATAGAAAAATATGTGAAAGTTGTTGAGGAGATTCCCGTGAGTCCTGTAAGAACTCTCACCAACAAGAAAGTAGACAATGCTCGTGCACTTTTTCCCGATGCGAATATTTCTGTATTTATCCCGGAATGAGATGCTCTTCGTGTGAATCAAGCCCTTGGATATATCCAAAAGAAAGATGGAAGTATCGCTGAAGGCAGTTGGTCACTCGTATTCACGGATGAGAATACGGTCTCTCAGATCATGATTCTCTATAGTGGGCGATCTATTGAGATCAAATCCCAAGAGCCAACTATGAGCACTGATATCCTCAAGGAGCTCATGAAAAATGGACTTAAACCCTATATGGATATCATAGATAGCAATTCTGATATTGCGGGAAATGTTCGAATATTTCTCAATAACAAGCGTATCGATATTGGAGATCAACAATTTAAGCTCCCATAGATTCTGGAGTTACCGAGTATTTCCATGATTGAATTCACGGATTTTTTTGGGATCTCAGGAGAGGAGTACTTCGGGTGCAGATATTCATTCGAATATATCAGGTCGAGAATACTGAGGATATTCTTTCTTTCACGAGAGTGCTTGAGAGAAAGATTCTTCTCGAAGGGAGCCTTCACTGATCACTCATGGGATGAGTCTCACGACACTATCGATCCAGACGAGGCTTGCGAGCTCTCCACTCGAGAGTACATAGTCTCCTATAGAGATTTCTCGAATATCGAAAAGCTCGAAGAGTCGTTCGTCGATTCACTCATAGTGTCCACAGATGATACAATATTGAATTTCTCGAATAGCACATGCTTGCGCTCTTTGTTGTGTGTGCAGTTCTCAGCGAGGAGAGAAATAGAGAATCTCCATGGTGCCATATTGTCTCTCGAGTTCACGAAGTGCAAGAGTGAGAGGCTCTACTGTGAGTATTGTCCCCGCACCTCATCCATAGGGTCGGTCATCGACTCGTCGAGTATTGCGCACTGTCCAATCAGTGAGATTATGAACTTGATAACGAAAGAGCCCCTTGTCGTGGGCTCGTTTCATGATGCTACTCTCGAGGTATGGCTTCACGCTCTCTGGGAAGAGCGAGAGTAAATGAACCGTGAGCATAGAGTTATTTGATATCCATGATTTCCACATCAAAGAAGAGACTTGTCTTCTTTGGATCTTTTCGATCGAGGAGTATCACGACATCATCCTTTGCGATGGACTTCAGTGTGATCTTTCCCACAGGAACCGTTGCGACCGCCCCAACAACATAATTACCGAAGAATGGACTTTTTTTGTTGACGACATTGAAGGTGATTCCGGTTCCTTCGATAGATACAATGGTGAATTCATTTCATCCTTCTACCGATGCTGTGACTCCAGGCTTGAGTTCTTTTCCGTGGAATGGATTCCCACTATTATCGATCTCGACGGTCACTTGAGTATCAGTGATTTTGATGATCTTGGCAGGGATGGTGCTATCCTGTCCTCCTGTGAGCGTCTGTCCGACCTTGATATCTTTTGCCTTCTCTCCGAGGATTTTCTTATCGAAAGTTTCTTTTACGATATCTTCGAAGAGTGAACGATCCACTCCTGTTAGTGTGAATTCGGGAGCAATCTGATTTTTTGGTACACGTTGTTCCTTCGCTCATTCATTCATTCCATATCCATCTATTGGTGCCACGGCTATGAGCTTCTTCTCACCCTTCTTCATCCCGATAAGACCATATTCGAATCCTCGAATCACCTTATGTTCTCCTATAATAGTCTGGAGTGGCTCATAGTCTCGACCCTGGGTATAGATATTTCCGAGTTTTGCATCTGCTTCGCGAGAAGTATCGAGGATCTTCCCATCCTGAGTACAGGTTCTGAGAGTATAGTTCACGAAGATGATCTTCCCAGAACCAACAGCATCAGCTGAAGCTGCAGGGTATTTTCCAGATTGCCATATCTTCATAGCGGCATCATCCATAGGAGCTACAGGCGTACAGTTCACAACTTCTGGAGTCGTATTCGAGCTTCCAGATTGGACCATTGGAGGTTTTGGAGTCATGGTCACTGGAGGTTTTCCTCATTTTGGTCCGTCATCGCGGTCTGGCTTGTCCCAATAACATGATGAGAGTGCGACTGTGAGCGAGAGTATGAGAAGGATCTTGAGCGTTTTCATAGATGAACCAATTTAGAAAAATAAATCCAAATCATTGTATACAAATTATATTTTTTGCAATCCGATAATGGCTAGCTCTATCGCAAATATCCTTCATAACTCAGGATCACGCATTCATCTTCCGCTTTTGTATGCTATATTCGCATCGATGAGTTTTGTCGAGAACGTTGAGAGTTCCAGGTAGGTTATTCGTGCTCGTATGCTCTTGCCGAGAACGTATGGGTGTATTTTGAGGAGATTTCCTATACTTGCCTCATTCTTTCCCAATGATTGGAGATATTTCACATAGAGTGCCCCCCTGAGTGCCCCGATGAGTATAGGTAGGAGTTCATAGAGCGTCGTCGTCTCGAGGATATGAGCAAAGAGTGTCCTCATTCTTCTGATATCTTTCGCGAGGATGGCATCCGAGAGGTCGAATATCTTCCCAGAATACGTCTGATCGAGGGATTCTACGATATCATCCTCATTCACAGTTCTCGAGCTTGCTATGAGAGAGAGTTTTTCCAAGGACCCACCGATAGCATCAGAGAGAGTATTGCTCGTCGCTTCCTTCGTATTCTCGGCTTCTCTATAGACCGAGAGAACTTGTTGGATGATCTTCTCTTTGAGCTCGGGAAAGCGTTTCTCCCACGTTGTGAACTCCCACATATGGCGAAATTCACGAACATCAGCATGATGCTTGAGCCAGGGAATGAGAGCTCACTTCTCCATATCAAAAAGGAGATTCGAAAAAATCACAAAATGGTCATCTCAGAGCTGTTCCAGGAGTCTCAATATATTTTCCTCAATGCCTTCTCATTTTTTCTTCTTCGCTCATCCTTCCTCTTCAGTGCGCTTCTTCTTCGCGAATCCACCAGAGAAGCACCAGAGACGCTTCATGGCAAAAAGTCATATGCTCTGCATATCTTGCTCAATCCTCTTCCAGTCCTTCACTTCTTCGATGCGCACCTCTTCGATATTTTCTCATCCCTGTCGCGTGCGAAATGTCTCTTTCCAGCGTTCCTTCTCTTTCCTCACTCCATAAGAATCATTGCCAGATATGAAGATGATATTTTTCTTTTTTTCCATTATGCTGATTGCTTCTTCAGAAGATCACGGAT